>JAEDGC010000014.1 GCA_016297695.1 Bacilli bacterium | reverse complement strand
ATGTTTTCCGAAATATAAATATAAACCTGATGAAAATGGATACATAACAAAAAAAGAAAGTAATTATTCTGGAGGACAAGCACTATCAAAAAATAAGATAAATCAATTTTTTAACAAGAATTGGTTCTAAAATATAACTTACTAAAAGGGTTTAGGTTGAATTAGAAAGGGTTGTATGGATAGAAAATTAAAAAAAATATTATATAAAACGTTATTAAAATATCATAAACAATTAAAAGAAAAAGAAATAGAATTAGATAAATATGAAATATTATTAAATTCAGATGATATAACATTTAACTATAAAACAATGAATCCTGATGAAAATTGGTGGATAAAACCACCATATCCTTGCAACAAAGATTTTAAATCTGAATATTATGAAGAATTAGTAAAAAAACTGAAAGAAGAAATAAAAACAATAGAATACAAATATAATAAATTACATGAAAAACTAGATATTAAAACAGATATTTATGACAGAATATTTTACTATAAATATTTAGAGGAATTAGAATATAAAGCATTATTAAAAAAGATTCCATATTCCGAATCAAGGTTTAATGACTATTATAAAACAGTAAAAGAAATTATTAATAATTAAAAATCGGAGTAAAATCGGAGTAAACTTGACTTATAATATTATAATAGGGCAAGCCCTAGAGAACCAACCATTATTGGTTCACCCCCTGAGAGATAGAAATATCTCTTTTTATATTTATGTAGACAGTGTCTTAAAAACAATTAAAGTTGAATAGTAGAGGTACTATTCTGGTTTTAAAAAGTTTACCGACTTATCTTGAAGTAATTGGGTGATTTATCACATTAGCTAACCAATTATCTAATAGATACCATGATTGTTTTTAAGACACTGTTTATATAATAAAGAGTGGTGATATATCTGAAAAAGAATAATATTAATTTTTCTTTTTGTATGAAACAGCCAACTTGTAGAGGATGTGTTAAATCAGAAAAGTGTGGTGACAAAAATGGCAATAAGTCAATACGAAAAAAAAGTAAAGCCAAAATTACCACTAATTGCAAAATGGTGCAGAAGTGGACTAACGGATAAAGAAATATGGAATAGACTTGGTATAGAAAAATCAAGTTATTATGCATATCAAAACAAATTTTCCGAATTTAAAGAAATAGTTCATAAAAATAAAGAATTTTGCGATGCAGAAGTTGAAAATCAATTTTATAAAAATTGTTTAGGATATGAATATGTTGAGCAAACAGTATCAACAAAAAAAGAAGTAATATACAAAGATGGTAAACGTATCAAAGAAATAAGTGAACCAGTAGTAATAGATTTAATAAAGCATAAGCCATCCGAGACTAACGCAGCTAAATTTTGGTTACAAAATCGTGATCCTGATAATTGGAAAGAAAAACAACAACTGGATTTAGGAAATAAAGATGATAAACCATTTAAATTGGAAGATGTGATTAAATGAAATATACTTCTGATTATTTGATTGAAAAAAGAAAAGAAAAATGGTATCAAGACTATGATATTGAAAGAGATAAAATATTTAGAGAATCAATTGTAGAAGAATTATGTATAAATGAAGAACTACGTGGTGAGATAAAATTAAATCCAGAAAAATTAATTGAACTAACATTTATAGTTGTTAATAAGGATAAAAAAACAGTTCCATTTTTCTTAAATGAAGTTCAATTAGATTTTTTAGATATACTAAATAACTCAAAAAGAGATTTTACTGATGGTAAATTATTAGATTTATCTTTTTTAATATTAAAAGGTAGACAATTAGGATTTACAACATTCATTACAGCTTATCAATTAGCATGTACAATAATTACACGAAATTTTGAGGGTTATACAATAGCTGATAGTAATGATAATGCAGAATCAATATTTACTAATAAAGCAAAGTTTATGTATAACAATCTTCCAGATAAATTAAAACCAACTGAAAAATATAATACGAAAAGACAATTAATATTTGAAAAAATAAATAGTAGTTGGGGAATAGATTCGGCTACAAAGGATATGGGACGTTCAAGAACAATAAACTTTTTACACGCTTCTGAGTGTGCATTCTGGAAATATGGTATAGCAATTACCCAAGCTGGACTTGGTGAAGCACTTACTAAAGATTCAATAAAAATATATGAATCAACTGCTAATGGATATAATGATTTTCAAGAAATGTGGGCAAGTGGTACGTGTATTAATTGTTTTTATGAATGGTGGAGAACAAAAGAATATTCACTAGAATTTGAAAGCGAAGAAATAAAACAAGAATTTATCAATAAAATTGATAACAGAACTGAATGGATATATACAAGATTAAAATGGTTAAAAACAATAAAAAAATTAACATTAAATCAATTGTATTGGTATTATAAAAAATATGAAAAATATCTTGAAAAAGATATGATTAAACAAGAATATCCATGTACTCCAGATGATGCATTTTTAAGTAGTGGTAGATGTGTTTTTGATTCGGAACAAGTAATGGCAAGAAAAGAAGAAATAAAGAAAAAAAATCCAATAAAAACTGGTTATTTTAATTATACATATGATGACACAAAACCAGAAAAAGAAAAAATAATAAATATTGAGTGGATTGATGATGATAATGGATATATTAAAATATATGAAGATGTTCAAAAAGGATATCCATATGTAATTGGTGGAGATACTGCAGGTGATGGTTCTGATAACTTTACAGGACAAGTTATAAATAATATTACAGGAAATCAAGTTGCAGTATTAAAGCATCAATTTGATGAAGATATATATACAAGACAAATGTATTGTTTAGGTAAATATTTTAATAATGCATTATTAAGTATTGAAATTAATCATTCTACTTATCCAGTTAAAGAATTAGAAAGACTTGGATATGATAATCAATTTATTAGAGAAGTAGAAGATACGTACACAAAAAGAAAACAAAATAAATACGGATTTAAGACAACAGTACAAACTAGGCCATTAATAATATCACTAATTATTAAATGGTTTAAAGAAAATATAAATAAAATAAATGATTTAGATACATTAGAAGAAGCATTAAAATTTATTAGAAATGAAAAAGGCAAAGCTGAGGCAGAAATAGGATATCATGATGATTTAATTATGGCATTTGCTATATGTATTTATTCAAGAGAACAGGGATCATTTGAAATAGAAATTGAGGAAGAACCAGAGATGGTACTTCCTTTTGCACTTCAAGATGATGATAATTATAATGATGATGAATATATAAGGTGGTGATACATATGTTGAATGGAATAGTATATATAATCGTTTTTTGTGTTGGTTTATATATTGGTTTAAAACTAGAATATAAGAATAAAAAAGATATAAAAGATGAATTAGATGAGGATTTATATAATTATTATAAAGAACCAGAAACAAATGATATACAAAATGTAAATAACTTATATCCTAACGGATTAACACCAGAAATAATTGATGAATGGATGAATGGAGGTAAATCATAATGAGATATGAAACATTATGGAATTATTTTAAAAAAGGGTTAAAATATCAAAAAGATAATAAACTTGATGAAAAGTGGCAACAATGTAGTGATTTTGTTGATGGAAAACAGTGGCCAGATCCTACTAAAAAAACAAAAAATTTACCTCGTCCAGTAATCAATATATGTGATATGATTTTAAACAATAAAAAATCTAATATATTAAACCAAAATATAAAAATATTATTTAAACCAGGGGAAATGTTTGGAGCAAATGTAAATAGCGCAATAATTGGTTCTAATATATTTACTAAATTTGCAGAAATAGTAAAAGAAGATTTAGGTCAAGCTGATTTAGATGATGAAGCTCAAAATCATTCTGGTAAATATGGTACATATATATATCATTATTATTGGGATAATGAAGTAATTGGTGGTATGCAATCTAAATATATAGGTGGTATGCGTGGTGAAATAATTAATCCAAAATACATATTCTTTGCAAATCCAAGAAATAAAGATGAACAAAAACAAGAATATATACAAATTGCAAGTATAGAAAAGTTAAAAGATGTTAAAGCAGAAGCTAAGAAAAATAAAATCTCTACATGTGAAAACATAGTAGCAGATCATGAAATAGAAGAAGATGAATATAAAGATGAAGAAGTTGTAACAGTATTAACTACATATTCAAGAAAAGATGGTAGAGTAATTTGGGAAAAATCAACAAGTACTTCAATGGTATGTGAAGCTACATATTTAAATCCAGAAATAAATTCTAAAATAAATTTGGATAAAGAAAGTAACAATGAAATCAATGAACCAGATAAACCAAAAATAGGAACTTTTAAGAATGAAATGTATCCAATTGTAGTTGGAAATCATTATAAAGTAGAAAAAAGTATTTTTGGGCGTGGCGAAATAGAAAATATTATACCAAATCAAAAAGCATTAAACTTTAATGTAGGTTTAATGCTTTTATCTGTTCAACAAACATCATGGCCTAAATTGATTGCAAAAATAGGAGCACTTGGTAAACAAGAAATAACTAATGCACCAGGAGAAATACTATACGATTATTCAAGAGAAAATGGATGGGGTATTAAGAATATGGAAACTCCATCATTTAATCCACAGGCTATACAGTTAACAGATAAACTTTTAGATTTAACAAGAAGTGTATCAGGTGCAACAGAAGTATCAACTGGTGAAGTTGTAGGAGCTAACATGGCTGCAAGTGCAATAATTGCTTTACAAAATCAAGCAAAAAAGCCAATTGATATGTTACAAAAAACATTTTATAGAACATATAAGAAAATTGCTAAAATATATGAACAATTTTTTAAAATGTATTATACAGATAATAGAATGTTCTCTTATGAAGAAGATGGACAACAATATGCAGTTTCAATGAATGGTAAAAATTTTGAAAATTTTGAATTTAACGCAACAGTTGAAATAGGAGCTGGAGGTATATATAGTGAATCATTAACAATTAATTTATTAGAATCACTAAGAGCTAGAAATACAATTGATGATGATGATTTAATTGAACTATATCCAGATAGTGCAATGCCTTTTAAATCACAATTAAAAAAGATAAGAGAACGAAAGGCACAATTAATGCAACAACAATTACCACTTATGCAAAATTCAAAATCTGGTTTACCACAGGAGAATATGGTACCTAATAATCAAAATATAAACACTGGTATTTAGTGTTTTTATTTTGTCTTTTTTAGTAGACATAAAAGAACTATATCGCATTGAATAGCGCAAAAATCAAAGGAGGAAAAAATGGAAGAAACAAATGAAAGCGTAAAAGAGTTGGAAGTCGCTGAACCAACAGAAGAAGTAACAGAAGATATTGCTGATAATCCTGAAGAAGAATCTGAAGTAACTGGAGAAGAGTTAACAGATACTTCATCAGAGGAAGAATCTAAAAATGATGAGAAACAAGAAAAAGTTACTCAATCAAAAGAAGATAATTCTAAATATGCCGAAGCTAGAAGAAGAGCTGAAAAAGAGGCAGAAATTAAAATCAAAGAAGCCTACGAAAAAGGTAAAGCAGAGGCTTATATAGGGAAAATAAATCCTTATACAAATGAGGAAATAAAAGATTTACAAGATGTTGAAGTATATGAAACTATGTACGAAATTGAGCAATCTGGTAAAGATCCTATACAAGATTTTTCAAAGGCAATAGCTGATAAAAAAAGAGTTGATTACCAAAGAAAGCAAAAAGAAAAAGAAATCGAAGAAAAAGTAAAAAAAGATGTTGAAGATTTCTCAAAAAAATATCCTGATATCAATATTAATCAACTATTAGCTGATGAAACATTTAACGATTACATGGAGGGTAAGTCAAAACCATTAGTAGATATTTATGAGTCTTATGAAAGACTTAAAAATTCCTTTAGAAATGAGGCAATAGAAAACGCTAAAAATACTATTTCTAATTCTAAAAGTTCCCCTGGTAGCTTAAATAGTGGAACAGAGATTAAGTATGATTATGCAACAATGTCTAGTGCTGATTTTCAAAAAGAGATTGATAAAGTTTTAAGCCAATAATGAAAGGGAGATGATATAATGGCTACACAAACTATTACAACATTAAGTGTTGAAAATCAAACATTTTATGACAGAGCTTTATTAGAAAGACTATTACCTGAATTACATTTCTACAATGACGGTAAAAAGAAAAAAGTTCCTAAAGGAAAAGGAACAAAAATTGAATGGAGAAAATTTGCTTCTTTAGCAATACCAAAGGCACCTTTAACTGAGGGTACAACTCCAAATGGTAGTTCTTTAAGTATTACATCATTAATTGCTGAATTAAGCCAATATGGTGATTTCGTTGAAATATCAGATGTATTAGATATGCAATCTAAAGACCCAGTTATTACTGAAACATCTCAATTATTAGGTGAACAAGCTGCATTACTTGTTGATACTAAAATAAGAGATGTTGTAACTGCTGGAACAAATGTAAGATTTGTTGGTGGTAAAACTGGTCGTTCTGAATTAACTGCTAGTGATGTTTTAACTGGTGAAGAAGTTAAAAAAGCAGTAAGAGATTTAAGAAAAAATAATGCAAAAACATTTGCAGATGGATATTTCCATGCTGTAATCAGTCCAGAACAAGCATATGACTTAATGAGTGATACTGCTGATGGTGGATGGATTGATGCCAATAAATATACTGATAATAAAAAATTATTAAAAGGTGAAATTGGTGAATATGCTGGTGCAAGATTCATGACATCAAGTAATACTGCTACTGGAACTGGTGCTAGTGATGCAACAGTACATTTAGGGGTTATTTATGGTAAAGACTCTTATGGTGTTCCAGAAATCGGTGAAGGGTCAGCTGCTAAACCATCTATTATAGTAAAAGCACAAGGTAGTGCTGGTACTGCAGACCCATTAAATCAAAGAAGTACAATTGGATGGAAAAACTTCTTTGAATCTAAAATATTAGAGCAAAATGCTATTGTAAGAATTGAAACAGGAATATCTGCTTAAGGTATTCTTGTTTTAATATAATGGGAGGAAGAAATTATGAGTAAAATAGAAAATAATGAAATTGAAAACAACAATAATATTGTTAATGATAATCAAACAAAACCTGTTGACCCAGAAACAACTGTATCAACAAAACCTGTTGAAAAAGAATATGATTTTGTAAAAAGATTAAAAAAAGATATGGTAGAAATTAAAATACCTGTTGACCCAATGAATAAACATTTAAAAACTGAAGATGTTTATATCAACGGTTATCGTTGGACTATTGAAAAAGGTAAAACAGTAAAAGTACCAAGAGCAGTAAAAGAAGTATTAGAAAATGCTGGAATAATCTAGCATTTTTACATCAAGTTATGAGTATTAGGTGGTGCAACTCCATCAAACTTGTTGGGAGGAATAATAATGAAATATGGAGATATAATTTTAAGTGCATTAAGAAAAATGTATTTAAATAAAGGACCAATAACAATTAAAGAATTATCTACACTAAAAGAGGATAAAAATTATAAAACTTATTTAGATGGAATTCATTTAGTAGTAAATGAATGTTTAAATACATTATTGGATATTAAACCATATATACAAAGTATAGAAGTAACAGATAAATTCAACTTAAGTGACATAGATGATTTTAAAAAAGTATATGATATATTTGATTCAAAAGGTAACAGAGTACCATACCATAAAGAGGGAGAAATAATATTAAGAATTGATGATAATGAAGAAAATGAAATATATACCATGTATTATGAATCATATTATTATGTAGAAGAAAGAACATCGTATAATGAAGAACTTCCAATAGCAAGAGAACTATGCAATTTAATACCTTTATATTTAGCAGCTGAATTATATAAAGATGATGATAATTCATTAGCTACTACGTATATGAATGAATTTGAAGTTGGATTGCAAAGAATTAATGGATATCCAGATGAACAAAAACAAATTAAAGATGTATTTGGAGTATTTTAATGAGATATAGTGTACCTTCAACTAAAGCTCCTAATCCTTTAACAATTAGAGATTTCAAAGGTGTGGATTTCACTAGTTCAAATGTTGATGAAAGAAGAAGTCCTAATGCATATAATGTTGTTAATAATAATGGTTATATAGAAACAAGACCTGGATATAATGTTTTAAATACTATTGGAGATAAGATTAATGGTGTATGGAATATAGATACAGATAATGGTGATTATTTTTTAGTACATAGTGGAACAAAATTATATCAAACAAATAGTAATTTTAGTGCATCAGTTGAAGTATGTGGTAATTTAAATGATACTATCTCTACTGGACAATATATAAATGGATATTTAATAATTTTAGATGGAAAAAGGACTATAATTTTTGGAAAATTTGGAACTAGTTATGAAGCAAGATATTTAGATGAATGTGGTACTATCCCAATTACTACTATTGGTATGAGTCCTAGTGGTGGTGGAAAATCTTATCAGCCAATAAACATGGCAAGTAAATATAGAATAAATTTAATAAAGGGAACAAAAGATGATACTGTTTATCAATTAAATGATAAAAATTTAGATGTAAATAGTGAAGTATATATTGAAAGATTAACATTAGATGGATGGATAACTGTATCAAATGATGAATATACTGTTAATTATGAAGATGGTAAAATCACATTTAATACTGCACCAGGTGAAACTCCTCTAAATCAAGAAGATAATATAAAAATTAGATATTGTAAAACAAATGCTGAATATGTAGATATTTTAAACAAATGTACTATATCAACTGTGTTTGGATACAATGGCAATGATGATAGAATTTTTATATCTGGAAATAAAGAATATAAAAATATGGTATGGTATAGTTATGCAAATGATGTAACATATTTTCCTGATATAAATTATATACAAACTGGACAAGAAGAAATTACTAATTTTATAAGAATTAATGATGGTAAATTAGGTATTCAGAAAAGATTAACTGACACAGATAGTACAATATATTATTTAGAAAGTGCAATATATAATGATGATGAGGTTTTTCCATTAACTGCAGGAGTAAAAACAGTAGGTTGTATAGGTAGATATGCTAATTCTAATTTGGTTAATGATCCATTAACTTTGACAGAACAAGGTGTATTTGCGATAGTGTCATCAGATGATGAAAAATTTGCAATGTTAAGAAGTTATTATATAAATGGAAAACTGCTAAATGAGAAAAATTTAGAAAATGCAGTTTCAATTAGTTTAAAAGGTAAATATTATTTAGCTATCAACAATAATGTTTATATAGCTGATAGTAGATTCAAAAGTTATGCTAAGAATTCACAAACAGAAGATTATCAATATGAGTGGTATTTTTGGAATAACATGCCTGTTAGAGTATGGTTCATTTTTAATAATGAGCTTTTTTTTGGAACTGAAAAAGGAGAAATATGCAAAATTGGAGGTAATCAAGACAATGGATTAGAAATTAATTCATATCATGAAACTCCCACACTTAATTTTGATAGTAATTCTTTAACTAAAACAATTAAAAAGTTAGGATTAGTTTATGAAAATAATAGCGAATTTACATTTGGATATATTTTACCAGATGGAATAACTAATGTAATAGATTTAAAAAGTGGTGAAAGTGATTTTCCAATTGTAATTTTAGAAAAAGAAAAAGTACGTAAATTTTTAAATATTAAATTTTTTGTTACTAGTACAAAGAGATTAACTTTAGAACAATTATACATTGAATATGTATTTAGTGGTAAATATAAAGGAGAGTGATATTATGCAAGGAGCAAGTGATTATGCACAAGCGCAAGCTGATTTAATAAGAAAACAACAACAATATTTATTAGATGAAGCTAAAAAATCAGAAGAAAGTAGATTAAATGCATTGCAGACTGCTAATCAGCAAGCAATTGATAAGTTAAATCAAAATAAAATAACTGTAAATGAAAATGCAGATAGTTTAAATAGACAAGAATATTTATCAAGAATGTTAAATCAAGAAGCATTAAATCAAAATTTAAGTAGATATAAAATTGGCACAAGTGGTACAAGAGAAACTACTTTAAATGATCTATATGCTCAATATGGTGAAAATGTCAATAAAATAAATACTGATAGAAATCAAGGGTTAAGAGATATTGATAACCAAATTAATGATACTAATTTAACTTATGAAACAAATAAAAATAATGCGCTTAGCGAGGAAGCACAAAAAAGATTAACATTACAACAACAAATTGATGCACAAGCTCAAAGCAGATATTCAGAAGCATATCAATGGTATGTTGCTGAAGAAGAACGTAAGGAAAATCAAAGAAGATATGAAGAAGAGTTAAGACAAATACATGAAGAAGCAGAATTAAAAAGACAACAATTAGCTCTTCAAAGAGAACAATGGCAAAAGGAATATGAATTATCAAAATATCAAGTATATGGTTCTGGATCTGGTTCTAATTCTGGGTACAGTTTAAGTAATAATAGTTCCAGTGGATCATACTCTAATAATGGATATGGAATCATAGCTAATCCTTATACAGGAACTTATAATAGCGATGCACAATACGGTGTATTTCAATATGGTACAAGTGGAACTGGATATCAGCCAAATAACGTTGGGGGATCTAAATTAAGTAAATCTGGTTACACAGTGAAAGATGTATTTGGTAATACTGCTTATGGATCTTCTGGTGTAAGTCTAGCAAATCAAAGTATTTGGAAGACTAATGGTAGATACTATATTTGGGATGGTTCTATAAATAATTACATAGATGTAACATCAAAAGTAAAATCAAGTGTTAAAAATAAAGTAACTTATCAATGGGGGCGTTAATGAGGTGATTTAATGGCTATTAAATATGATGATTATTTTAATAATAATAAAAGTAATATTAATAATATTTCAAATAATAATGCATTAGATTATAATACTTACTTTAATATTAAAGAAAAGAAAATGCCTAAAATTGAAACAAAGAAAAAGAAAAAAAATATATTAGATACTGTTATAGATACTGTAGGAATGGGATCAACTAAACTTGCTAAAGGTTGGGGTAATATACAAGAGGGTATTGCTGATTTAGGAGCTCCAGTCTTAAAAACTATAGGTAAAGCGACCTCAGCAGTAGTAGATAATAAAGTTGGAGAATTCATCTTTGGAAAAGATGCAGGAGATTATGAAAATAATCCATTGTATCAACTTGGTGAATCAATGGAAAGAGATAAAGTAGTTGAAACTGTATCTAAGCCTTTAGAAGAAAAATTTGAAAAGAATAGTTTAATTAAAAAGGACGGATTAGTATCGAATGTTTTAGAAGGTGTTGGACAAGTTGCTGGTATGGCTCTCAATCCATTAGGGTTTAAAAATACTGCCTTAAAAATAGGTTCAAAATCATTACCTATTGCAAGTGGTACTAAAACAATGTTTATGTCTACATTAGGAAATTCATATACTAAAGCAAAAAACGAGGGTGCTGATGATAATGAAGCTATATTATATGGATTATTATCTGCCGGTAAAGAAACTACCTCAGAAGCTATGTATGGTGGTTTGGGTAAAGCATTTGGTAAAGGTGCATTGGATGATGTAGTAAAAGAAAAAGCTGTTGGAATGATTAAAAGCAAATTAGGACAAAAGGTCGCTGAATTAGGTATTGGTATGACAGCAGAGGGACTTGAAGAAGTTGCTTCATCATTAGCAGAGCCTTTTATCCAACGTGTTTATAAAGAAAAAAATGATATTGAACCTAATACATTTAATAGTCTTTTAAATGATTTTTTAGGTGGTGCATTGGTATCAGGCGTTATGCAAGGCGCAGATGGTGTACTTAATATAGGTTCTAATATAAAAAATAGAAATAAAAATAATTTTAATAACAATGTATCACAACCAATTGATAATAATTTATCTAATAACCAAAATTTTTATCAATATGAACAAAGTGATAATTCTAAAATAGATAACTTAAGAAAAAGTGCTAGTAACTATTTTAATAATAGTTCAGAAACTAAAAATTTAATTAATACTTACGAAAAAATTATTTCTGATAAAAACTATAATATTATATTTGATAATTCAATTACTAATAATGGAACTACTGTTAATGGAAAAATTAGTACTTTACCAAATGGGGAAATTGAAATAAGAGTAAATCCTAATTCAAATAGTGCAGGTGAATTTATACTAATGCATGAAGTAACTCATGCTATTGAAACGTCTGAAATTAAAGAGTTAGTAATGGATTATGCTAGTAAACATTCTGATTTCAATGAAGCATTAGAAAGTTTAAAACAAACATATGGAACAAATGATGTATCTAGTGAAGTTCTAGCAGATATTTCAGGTCAATTATTTGGCAACCAAGAGTTTATAAATAATTTATCAATGGAAAAACCAAATGTATTTAAAAGAATATATAATAAAATAATAGAGTTAGCAAACAAGATAACTGGTAATTCAAAAGAAAGCTTATTTATAAAAGATTTAAAGAATAAGTGGGAAAATGCATATAGAACTCAAAATAACAATCTAAACAGTACAAAGTTTAGTATCATGCAAGATTCAGATGGTAATAAATATGTTAATGTAGATACAAATCAAGATGTATTTGCGAATAAAAATTTATATGAACAAACCAAAATTGCTAAACAATATATTTTGGACAACTTTAAAGGTAAAGAATTGTCCATAGATGATAATAGTGCAAACATTACTAGAACAACAGCTAATGAATATACACATCCAAAAAAATCACTACAAAAAATAGATGCTAGTTCAAAAATGAAAGCATCTACTGAGTTAGATAATCTACTATCTGTATCTGAATATAAATATAGTAAACCTGATGATGGTAGACACTCATTTGCAAAAGATGGATGGGACTATTATGAAACAACATTTAAAGTAGGAAATTATACATATACTGGATTAGTAAATATTGCAAAAAATGGCAATAAAAAAATGTTATACGATATTACGAATCTAAAAAGGAATACCCTAATCAGTTCACCAGTAAATACTGCGACTGAATCGATAGGTATTCCTTTTCATGGGAATAATATACCACAATCTAACAAAAATGTCAAACAAAGTGATACATCATCATCCACTAATTATTCTATGCAAAATAAAAATAATAATGTATGGAATAACTATTTAAATGATAATTACAAATCATCAGGAACTAAAACAGATTTAAATAAAATTAAAGGTTCTTTACCAACTGCTAAAGTTCAAGAAAAATCTTCAATTTCTATACCAAAAGATCCTACTAAAGAATCAAGTTATGATAATTTAGATAATTATAATTCACAAATAAATAATATAAGTGAAATTTTATCAAATTACACTTCATTAGATAGAAGCGAATTATTTAGTGAAAAAACCTATGACTCAATTAATAGTGAATTAAGAAAAATGAATGTAGATAATAAATTAGGTGAAAAAACAATTGATAATTTAACCAATAAAGTATTTAAATCTCTAATTGATGGTAAAGATATAAAAAATATATCAAATACTGTATATAATACTATTTATAATCCAAGAAAAGTAAAAGTTGCTGAATACAGGAATTTAGCAGCTAATATGATAGATGATATAGCTATGTGGAATGATAAAAAAATTGGTTTATCATATCAAACTGAAACAATGAAAAGAAATATATACGATATAATACCAGATAAAGCTAAAGCAAAAGAAGTATATGAAACATATTTTCAAACTATTTCAGAAAATGAAGCAAAAGCTAAAAAAGAGGTAAATTCATATAATAACAGAATCAAAGAATTAAAATTAAATAATAAAGAATCAATTGCAGTTCAAATGTATGGAGAATATAAATACAATCCTGAAACAACATTAACTGGTGCTCAAGTAGATGAATTCATTGAAAAAAATAAATTAGATTATAATAAAATTAAAAATTCTGTTGAAGTATTTAGAAATACGTATGATGAATTAATAAATAAAGTCAATAATGTATTGATTAGTCAAGGATATAAACCAATTGAATATAGAAAAGGATATTTTCCTCACTTTACTACAGATAAAGCAGAAACAGTTATTGGTAAATTTGCTGAAAAATTAGGATGGAAAATAAATAAGAAACAATTACCTACAGATATTGCTGGTATGACAGAGATATTTAAACCGGGTAAAACATGGGCAGCATTTTCACAACAAAGAACAGGCGATTATACTGATTATAATGCATTAAAAGGCTTTGATACATATATAAGAGGTGCTGCTGATTTGATACATCATACAGAAGATATTCAAAAATTAAGAGCATTAGAAAACGAAATAAGATATCAATATTCATCTGATACTATTAAAAAGCAAATAGATGATGTTAATAAAGATGATGATTTAGATGTTCAACAAAAGCAAGTTGAAATTGAAAAGATATTTGAACAATTTAATAATCAAATGCCTAATTTTGTTACTGAAATAAGAAGATATACTGATGGACTTGCAAATAAAAAAGCAATAGATGATAGAAATATGGAACATAAATTAAATAGAACAGTTTATTCTTCGTTAACAAATATTCAAAATAGAATAAATGCTAACATGGTAGGGTTAAATGTATCATCAGCTTTCACAAACTTTATTCCAATAACACAAGGTTATTCTCAAATTAGTACAAAAAGTATGTTAAAAGCGATTAAAAGTACTATTTCTAATCAGGTAAGAAATGATGGATTTGATTCTAACTCTACATTCTTAACAAATAGACTTAATAATCCTGAAAATTTATATAAAACAGGATTAGATAAATTTAATGATAAAGCGTCATTCTTATTTGAAGGAATAGATAGTATTACTTCTAATATTTTAGTAAGAGGAAAATATTATGACAATATAAATAAAGGTATGAATGAAACAGAAGCAATGAAAAATGCAGATGAATTTGCTAAAGATGTAATGGCAGGAAGAAGTAAAGGTGAAATGCCAACTATATACAACGAAAAAAATCCTATTACTAAGCTATTCACATCATTCCAATTAGAAGTTAAAAATCAATTTGGATATATGTTTAAAGATGTTCCACGTGATTTAAAAGATAAAGGAATGAAAAATTTAATAGGTGCATTCTTTAAAATGTTCGCTGGAGCATGGCTATATAATAAAGTTGCTGAATCTTTAACAGGAAGAAAGAGTGCTTTTTCACCTGTTGATATAGTAGAAGAATCAATATTAACTTCAACTAATAAAAATTTATCAACTGGGAAAAAGGCTGAAAAAATAGCTAAAAATGTAGCTCAAGAATTACCGTTTGTTGGTGGATTGCTTGGTGGTGGTAGATTACCTATTAATGCAGCTATTCCTGATGTAAAAACATTTGAATATTTTGTTAATTCATTTAGTGATGATAGTAAAAAAAGAACAACAGCTATTAATAATCTTAAAAAAGAATTAGCAAAACCTACAATGTATATAGTTATGCCTGTAGGTGGTGGACAATTAAAGAAAACATATGAGGGATTATCGATGTATTCGAGTGATAAAAAAGTAAAAGGTAGTTATACAACATCAGGACAATTAAGATTTCCAGTAAAAGAGGATATTTTAAGTAAAACTCAAGCAGCTATATTTGGACAATATGCTAGTAAAGAAGCTAGAGAATACTTTGATAGTGGTGAAAAGCCATTAACAGAAAAGCAAACGGAAGCATATAAAAAGCTAAATGTACCAATCACTAAATTTTGGCAATATAGACAAGACTTAAAATCTATTAAACAAATAAAAGCTGATACAGATGATAATGGTAAAACTGTAAGTGGAAGTGCAACAGGCAAAAAAGCATATGAAATTATTACTAATAAAAATTATTCGACAAAAGAGAAAAATTATTTGTTGAGCGAATTGTCTAATAGTGAAAATAAAGAAACAATTAACTCACTAAAGATTTTAAATAACGATAAAGACTCATACAAATACTATTTTAGCTTGAGTAGTGATAATAAGAAAAAATTTAAAGATGCAATTGAAAATTACAATTTTACTGCTAAAGAACTTACTAAATTTAATAATAGTATCGATAAAACAAACTCAACGACAAAAAAACAATCAATAGAATATTATTTAATTAATAGTAATTTAAATGATGAACAGATTGGATATCTTTATAATAAAAATGGATATATAAATGATGATAAGTTAAATTCATTAACAAATTCAAATATATCATTAAAGTCATATATAGATATAAAATCAAGAATATCAGATATTAAAAATAACATAGATTCAAATGGTAAATCTATATCTGGTAGTAAAAAGAAAAAGGTATTATCGGAGATAAATTCTACTAATGGATTATCAAAAGAACAAAAATTATTAGTTGCTTATTTAGAGGGGTATACAATAACAAAAGGGGATTTTACAGGATATGATAAAGATATAGCTAGAAAAACAGTATTTGATTATGTTAATAGTTTAAAATTATCAATACCAGAAAAACAAAAAATACTAATTTCAGCAGGATATAAAATACTTCAAAATGGAAATATAGGATGGTGATAGGATGTATAATCAAGGAAAATATGATAATGAACCTGTAACTAAAGGCGAATTAAAAGAAGTACAATCAACTATTCCTACTAAAGATGAATATAGTAAAAACTACGGTTCAACACCTCAGCCACCATATTATAAAGATAGTACCTGGACAGAAAATGGAAAAGTTTATAAATGCATTAATGATAGATTATTTGGAAACTTTAATATAGATGATTGGAGTTTAGTAGCAACTGATAGTAGTATTTTAGAGGATTTTGTAGAAAATGTTTATTCTGTTTATGAATTACCTATTTCTAAACAAGTAGACAATAAAATAGAAACATTTTATCAAGAAAAGGATCCATCACTTGATTGGCTAACAGATATAGATAAAGAAATACATAAAAATGATTTTTGGTTAAATAGTACTACAGGCATTCAAAATAAGTTTGTTAAGAAAAGTGTAAATCCAATAAGTTATTCATGGCAAAGAGTATCAGTTCCTAATGTTTTATTTGATATGATTGATGGTCATAAAAATATATTTATTAATAAACCGCAATCATATGAAAAAGATGATTATTGGATAATAGATACATTAGAGGATATTCCTAATGATTGTGAAATAGGCGATATTGTTATATCATCTACTTCATCTACTTTATACAATAAAAATCATTTTGAAAAAAAGGATATTAATACAATAGTTGTATCTTCACCCGAGGATCAATATTATTCTAAGGAAGAAATTGATATTAAAACAACTGAATTAGAAAGAAATACTAAAGCAGAAATCAATAAAACAAAAGATGAAATTACATTAGATGTATCAACTAATATCAAACCTGAAATAATTACAAAAAATCAAATTAATGATTATATTGTCCTAGAAAATACGCCAAATAGTAAAGGCGCAATTAATAAGTTGTCAATAACAGGTATTCCAGGACAGAGCAAAAAATATACAATTTTAACAAGTAGTTATGAAAATTTTAATATTAGTGATGAAATTGATATAGCTAGTCCTATTGTATTAACTGCTTTAGAAATGAACAATGAAATAATTTCAGATGAAATTTTAATAGAACAAAATTATATAAAAATAATTCAAAGAATAGATTATGATTCACTAAATAATAAAATCGTTTTAACATCTCCTATAACACATAATATAGGAGATGTTTTATTAAACACATATGCAGATACAACTTATATAAAATTAAAGGATTATAGTGTTAATATTAATTTTTCTTGTGAGTATATAAAAAAGAATTTATTAACTGATTTATTTACTACAAATGCAGAATCAAGAGCACTGTTAAATATAACTGATAAAGGTTTAAGTGTTAAAGTTTCGGCACAAGATGTTATTACAATTTTTGAAACATATCCTGGACTAGCAAGGTTAATTTCAGACAATATCATCATGGAGGGTCTTACTACAATAAATGGTAATTTTAAAATAAATTTAGATGGATCTATGGAAGCAGTAAATGCTTCTTTATCAGGGAACATATTTTTACCTGATGGAGGTAAAGTAATTGGTGGAGATGGTCTATTTACCAATTTACAATTTTTAAGTGATGGTTACCAATCATTTAATTCTATTGGATGGATATTAGATATGAGTAATCAAAGTAACAAAGTTTCAATAAATATATCTGTATATATACCATCTAATTTTAAAGTTGAAAAAGCATACTTAACACTTTATCATATGCCAGTTTGTTATTTACATCCAAGTGATGATTCATTATATACATGGTGTTTTGCAAGAAATATAAATTTATATAAAGTAGATAACTTTAACGATTGTTATGTGATAAGAAGTGGATACGAAGCCGATTGGAATAATAAAGCACAACTTACTAATACTGACAAACTAAATTATACTCCAACAGTAACTAACGATTCCCATGGTGTTACTATATTTACTACTGATGATATAAGTGAATATATAAAATCAGGACTAAATGAATTTAAATTACAAACATCTGATTCAAATCCAGGGAATTATGGTAATGATTATTGCCAAAATACAGATGCAGCAACTGGATATGCTTTTGCAGTATTAAATGTATTTGGATATATGAAAACATAGAAAGAGGTGATTTAATGGCATTTAGATTAAAAGGTAACAATATAGAAATAACGCGTGGTGATACTGGGACTTTAAGATTTGTTCCAAATAATTATGAATTTATTTATGGAGATATTCTTTATTTCACAGTTAAAAGAGATTCTGATGATGAAGAATATCTTTTTCAGAAAAAAATAACATCATTTATTGATAATGAAGCAGTAATAATAATTAAACCAGAAGATACATCATCATTAGAATATGATACATATTTTTATGATATTCAAATTGATACTGTTGATGGAACTGTTAATACTGTAATTGAAAAAAGTAAATTTAAAGTTAAGGAGGAAATAACTTAATGTTAAATAGTGATGAAACAATAAGTGGAAGTTTAAATCAAACACAAAAAATTCATGGTTCTTTATACGTTCCCACAAATGGTTTATCAGCTTATCAATTAGCAGTATTAAATGGATATGATGGAACTGTAGAAGAATGGTTAGATAGCCTATACGGAACAATAAATGGTATTAATAATTTAGAGATTATAAGTGGTAAAAATATAACATTAGAAACAGTTGGAAATACAATTATTATAAATGCAGATGATATAAGTTCAATATCAAATATCGAACTTGACAATATTTTTAAAGATTAAGGGAGATGAAAAACATGAATAACGAAAATAAAAAATATTTAGACATAAATGGATTATCACATTTAAAATTATTGTTAGACAATATATTAGCAAAAAAAGTAAATAAAGAATTAAAAACAGGTAGTACTACAGATTATAAAGTACTATCTGATAATAACTTAACAGATGATTTGTTAACAAAAATTCAAAATGCTGGTGTAAGTGATTTTACAGGAAGTTATGATGATCTTAAAAGTAAACCCAAAATAAATAATGTAATATTAAGTGGTGAATTAAGTTTAGATGATTTAGGTATTCAACCAAAAGGTGCATATGCTTTATTAAGTGAAATTCCTACAAATAATAATCAATTAATAAATGGATCAGAATATCAAACAGCAAGTGATGTAGTGGCTCTTATAAATTCAAAAATATCTAGCACTTATAAAGCAAAAGGTACTATAACATTCGCAAATTTACCTGAATTAAGTGATTCTGTAGAAGGATTTGTCTATAATATATCAGATAGTTTTACAACTACATCAGACTTCGTTGAAGGAGCTGGAAATAAATATCCATCTGGAACGAATGTTGTAATTATAAATGTGTCAGGTACTTATAAATATGATGTACTTGCTGGTTTTGTAGATTTAAGTGATTATGTTAAAACTTCAGATTTTGTAGCAATTACTAATGATGAAATAGCAGAAATATTTGGAGGATAAGTATGAATTATTTAGATAAAAATGGATTAAAAGAATTAAAAAAATATATGGAAATTGTTGTAATATCCGATACACAGCCAACAAATTCAGCAGCTAAAATATGGATTAACAATGGAACAATGAAATATAAAAATGGTGAAGAATGGGCTACTATATCAGGCTCAGGTAGTGGAGATACTGAACCACTTGCAAGTACAAAAATGTATTTTGGAACGACTGAACCAAGTGGGTATAAATTTGCAAATGGACAAGCATTATCTAAAGCAGAATATCCTGAATTATTTAGTTTAATAGGAGAAACATATGGTGGAGACCATGATACGTTCAATTTACCTGATATGTCAGGACTTGTTCCAGTAGGGTTAAAGGTAAACTCTGAATGGTTTAATTCGCTTGGTAAAACAGGTGGACAAGAAGAAGTTACACTTACTATTGAACAAATGCCAGCACATAATCACGGAATAAGAAGCGATAATGTAAAAGGTACTGTAGATGCAGGGGCTACATTTACTTGGGGTACTGCATATTCATCATTTGAAGCTAATGCTAGTCAAATGACTGGTGGTGGACAAGCACACACCAACTTACAGCCATACATAGTAGTAAATTACATAATTAAAGTAAAAAACATAGCAAGTGAACAAACAATAGTACCTGATTATATCCCTATCGGTACCGAATTTAATTATGATGGTGAAACTGTACCAGATGGATATGAAGAAGTAGAACCAAGCAAAAAATTGATCTGGACTAATTCTAAAACTAATTCAGATTTTGCAGAACAAACTATTTCTAAAGATTTAACTACTTATGATTCTATTTTAATAAAGTTAATCGAAAATAAGAGCGATACTCCAACAGAAAAAAATATTATAAATTTCATTTGTTATAAAGATGAACAATCAAGAATAATGACAATATCATTTACAAATGAACAAGATGTAATATGTAATAGAAGAGTAAAAATGAGTAAGGATGGTATATATTTTACAAATTGTTCAGCTTATGGGATTGGATCAAGTTCAATTGCTAGTTTTTTAAATAATTTATTAATTCCATATCAAATATATGGTATTAAGGAGGTATCATAATGAGAATAAGAAAAATAAAACAAATAGAACCTAATATGAGTAAAGTAATAGGAGCAAGTGATACTCCAAATGACAAAGATGTTTATAGTAGTAATGTAGTTAAGGAAATGTTTGATAATGCAAATAATGATACAGGGTGGATAGATTTACCATTAAAAAATAATTGGACTGCATTAGGTGGAAATTATGCGACCCCACAATACAGAAAAATTAATAATCAAGTATTTATAAGAGGTTTAATAAATAACGGAACTAATAATCAAATAGCACAATTACCTGAGGGATTTAGACCATTAAAAACTATATATGAAGTTTATGTCACCGATGATACTGCTAAAGCTGCGCTTATAGAAAAATCTGGTTCAATTTATTTGAATAATTATATTTCTTCATCTTGGAGTGCTTTAAATATTTCATTTTTTATAGATTAGAGGTTAATATGAATAAAATTAAAAAAATAGCAGATTTCATTTTAAAATATTGGGCACTTGTTGGTATATTTGTAGGAATTATTGTATTTGTTTACAATTTAACTTTTGGAACTATTAATAATATTAATAATCAATTAGTCGAGATAAAAGATATAACAGTATCAACACAACAATTAAGCCTACGTAATACTATTTGGAATGATAACATTCCTGTTGAGGATAGAGCTTTAGCATGTGATACTTATATATCATTAGGATATAACTCATATACAAAAAAGAAATGTGAACAAATATTAGATTTAGAAGATTATTAGAAGAGGTGGAAAATAATGAAGATTAATTGGAAAGTAAGAATTAGAAACCCATATTTTTGGGTACAAATAGGAATTGCAATATTAATGCCTATTTTAGCCTATTTAGGGCTATCTGTAGAGGATTTAACTACTTGGAATAAAGTAGGACAAGTTTTACTAGAAGCTATCTCTAATCCATATGTATTAGGGTTAGTAGTAGTATCTGTATTTAATGCTATACAAGATCCTACTACAAAAGGATTATCAGATAGTCAAAAAGCTATGACTTATACAAAACCAAATTAGAAAGAAGTGAATTTTATGAATAATGAAGATTTATTTTATAACGAACAAGCTAGTGAAGAACTAATAGCTAAAAACGATGAATATGTACAAGCTGAAAATGAAATGTCTCCAGAAGCACAAAAAGAATATGAAGAATGGCTAAAGAGTCAAGGTGATAGTAATGAGTAAATCACCTAACTATATGAGCCGTTATGGTTGGAAACCTGATATGATTGCACTTCATGTATGCGAAGGTGGATTTGGTGGTAGCGTATCATGGTTATGTAACCCTAATAGTAAAACATCTTCACATTTTGTGACAGGAAAAAATGGAGAATTAGATCAATTAGTAGATTTAGATATGGCTAGTTGGTGCAATGGTACAAGCATTAAAGAGGGTGCTACATACGATTATAGGCGTTCATCTAACAGGATAGTTAGAGAACGTAAAACTAATGCCAACTATTATACAATTTCGATTGAAAACGAGGGATATAGTTATAAGGATGGTTGCGGTGAACTAACTGAACCACAATATCAAACAGTTCTTAAATTATGTAAAGAATTAATTGCAAAATATAATATTCCTGTAGATAGAGAACATATTGTAGGACATTATGAAATAGCTCCACGTGAAAAACCAAACTGTCCAGGAACTAAATTTCAATGGGATAGGCTTATGAAAGATTTAGGTGGTATAAATAGTTGTTCTACATCAAATTCAAGCTCTAATTCAGCTCAAAATAGTTCTAGTGGTATAATCTCAACTATTCAAACATGGTATAACAATAAGTATGGTTCAATATTTGGAACAATAGCAGTTGATAATAGTTTTGGGCCAGATACTAAAAAACATCTTATAAAGGCATTGCAATATGAAATGAATTTACAATATGGTTGTAAACTTACTAGAGATGGTTCTTTCGGACCTCTAACTAAATCATGTTTTAAAAATCTTAAAAAAGGTGTATCAGGTAATATTACTAGAATATGCCAAGCATTCCTTTATAAAAAAGGATATAATCCAAATGGATTTGATGGAATATTTGGAAGTGGTATGCAATCATGTGTTAAACAATATCAAACTGATAAAGGTTTATATGTTGATGGTATATTAGGACCAAATACTGCTTACAGTTTATTTAATTAATAAAGGCTAGTCTTCGGACTAGCTCTTTTTTTATGTAATTAAAATTTAAAAATGGGAACACTTATAAAGAGGTGTTCTCATGAAACTAAGCAGATTAGTAAACTTTGAAGTGTTAGAATATTTTGGATATCATTACGAACCTAATTTAATATATCCTACATATCAAAAGAAAGTAATATATGGCAACAAAGTAATTACAATTGATGTACTATTATTAGATAGAACGATTTTTATAAATAAAAGTAAACATATAACAAAAAGAAATATACAATTCATAAATGATTTAATTAAAGAAAATTTAGTAGAATAATAATTTGTTGACATAATTAAAAAAAATGTCGTATAATTTCTCTAGGACAGCAGTATCGTCCTAACTTTATAGAAAGGAGGATACTGTGGAATATAAAATAATTTCTGGAGGAATTTATTTGGTAAATTTGGGGAAACATAAAAATCCAGAATTTAGTTCTCCCCATTATTGTGTAATTGTTAAATCATATGATAAAGAATTATTATTATGTTTACCAACTACAAGTAAAGAAAAATTAAATGAAAAATATATATTTAAGATACCTGAAGATGGCTCAACATGTCTATTTAAACACGCAAAATTTATTTCAAATAAAAGAATATTAAAACCACTATACAACAGAGAAACAGGTCAACAAATGATATTATCAAATCAACATCTTAATGATTTATTACAAAACTTTCAAAGATTTATGGCAATTACATGTAATAACGCATTACAAGGTAATAAACAATCATTAGAAAGTATACAAAAACAAATTGCATAATAAAAAGTTGACAAATATGGAAAAAAATAGTAATATTTAATTATCCCGATGAATTAGAAGAGCTAGGTTATTATAATCTAGCAAAATAAGGGTGTACGAGTGTGGTAATAATCACACAACGGTCTGGGACTTGCTCCCAGGAAGAATAAAACAACGCTAGTATAGGTTGTTTTTATTTTGCATTAATCCCAATTTTTTCGACAAATCTCAACAATCGAATATTGTAAAATATTTGGTTAAGGGGGGATAGTATGAAATCAAAAATATTAAAAGATTATCAATTAGATTGTTTCAAAAAGAAATTTAATCTAAATAATGACAATATCACTCTATATGTAAATTATGAAAAAAAGAACGCATATTACGTTCTTGATGGATTAGATAGATTTGATATTGATTATGAGTATGCTATATTTTATTTTTAAAATATAGCTCTATTTTTTTGCTCATTTCTTCTGATATTAAATCTATACTATTTGAATCATCAAAATATGCTTTTCTTTTCTTGTTATCATAATATACTATGTTTGAAATATTTATGATGCAAGATTTATGGCTTCTAATGAAATCATTATCCAAATATTCTTCTATTTTAGAAAGTGGTAATCTTATATAAAAGCTATAATCTTTACACTGAATTAATATTTTTCTATTAATAATTATAATGTATTGTATTTCTTTTTTAGGTAGTGCAAAATATCTTTCTTTATCTTTTAAATAAATTTTATCTTTCATAAAATACCTCCAATACTGCTAGAGATATTTTTATTATAACACTTGAAATGATTAAATGGTAATAAATGGGCGTGGTACTAAAACTGAAAATCCTCCAGGATTATCTTAGTTAGTACCACCTAGTATTATTATAAGTTTAATAATTTAATTTCAATATTTTCTTTGTCTTTTATTATAACACAATTAATAATACTTAACCATAATCTTCTTTTATCTTCATTGCAAAGACTATAATAATTAGATAAAATATCATTGCTAATAAGATTTTCTATTACTTTAACATCAATTTCTTTCTTAGGCGTATTTTGCTTTAGTTCATAATTAAGTTTTTCATTTAATGTTTTATATTGTTCCTTATACACATCCATATCAATCATATCATTTATATATAAATCAGATAATTTTTTTAATTTTTTCTTTAATGAATTAACATTGTTTTCATTACTAGTTTTAGATTTCTTTTCTTGTAAATTTTTAATTACTAAAATTTTTTCATTCATTATTCTATAAATATTATCTACTAAATATTTTTCTAAATATAATTCAGATATAAATACTTTATTTTCACATGTTATACTTAAACTTGCTTTTTTACATATATAATAGTGATTATTATGGCTAGTTCTTCCTGATAAATTATTATGACAACAACTACATTTTAATAATCCTGAAAATATATATGGTTGAGTATTTGAATATTTTTTATTTTGCTTAAGATTTTTTTTCAATAATCTTTGTACTTCATAAAATGTTTCATCATCTAAAATTCTTGGATAATAATTTTCTATTATTTCACCTGTGCGTTTCCTAACAAATTTCCCTATATATGCTGTGTTTTTTAAATATAATTTTATAGAATCGTAACTTCTAATTTCTATATTTGATTGGAACCACTTTACAGTTTCTGATAAATTGTTACTATTAATGTAATGTTCAAACAATAATTTTATGTTGTTAGCCTTTTCTTCATTAATTCCAATAGTTTTATCTTCATTAATTTTATATCCATAAACTAAGTTACCTGTACAAACAGTTTTTTGAGTATTATACTTATGATCAAATATGGCATCAATTCTTTCTCCAGTACGTTTGGCTTCCATTCTTGCCATAGATAAACTCATATTTAACCAGAATTCTCCACTTGCAGTTGTAGTATCATATTCTTCCCAAATCGTTTTCCAATTAACTTTATTTTTCTTTAAAATTTCAGCTGTTTTATAAAAGTCAGCTGGATTTCTAAACCATCTATCTAACTTTGTCATTAGTATCATATCTATTCTATGATTTCTTACATCATCTAACATTCTTTGAAAATTAGTTCTATTAAATTTTTGTCCAGATTCACCACCATCAATATACAAATCATATATTACATATCCATGTTCTTTTGCGTATGTTCTAAGAGCTTCTTCTTGTGCTTCTAGAGAATCTCCTTCTTTAGCTTGTCTATCAGTAGAAACTCTTATATAGAGTGCAACACTAAGTGGTTTAGATATTACTTTATCCATATTATATCACTTCCTTTTTTTGAACAACTGTGATATAATTATATGCGAAAAGACATACAATTATATTGTACTTTATTGCTTGTACTAATGTGTTGTTTTTTCATCGCTCTTAACTGTTCCAGCAGTTAGGAGTTTTTGTTTGTAAAAAAATATTTTTGTTATATTTTTATATTTTAAAATTATTAACATGTATTTCCTCCTTACAAGTTTATAATACATGTTTTTTCCCTTTTTTTGACAAATTTTACATGAAATGCAAAATTTTGTCTGTAACCTTGCTTTTGATGTCTGAAATAGTTATTATTGTTTTTCATAGTTAAACTTCAAAACAAAAAGTCTTCGGTCCGCACGGGATACCGAAGATCAACCACAATTAAATATTATACTAAAATTGTGTTGATTATCAATACCCGTTTTAAAACTTTACAACTTTTATTAACACCTCCTAATCCTTCTTTTCTATACTTTCCAATTCTTTTTTTATATTTAACATTTGTGCAGTCTCTTCAAGTATCATTTTTTGTTCCTTTTCCAAGCTTTAACTAATGTTATGCAAGCAGTTAAAAAAGAGAATGATGTTATAAATTCTAAAACAATTCCAAAAATATTTAAATATTTAGGATAGTGAACAATACTTAATATTGCATTGGCAGTATAAAAATAGATTCCTATTAATGAAATTATAATTATTAAAAACACTCTACTTTTTATACTATTATTAGCAAATAAATTAGATGTGGCATAAACACTAATACAAGGTATTATTGGTATACTTACATAATAATAGAATAATAATAACAATATTAATCCAATAATAAATGCTAAAAAATTTTTGATGATTTCCATAATATTTTACCTCCTAATAACCTCTATACTAGCAGGTTAAATTTTATTTTCTATATTTTCTAATTCTTTTTTAATATTTAATATCTGTTCTGTTTCATCTAGTATCATTTTTTGTTTTTCTTCTAATGCTTGTTTAAGCATATCCACCTTTATGTTATCTGGCAAATTTTCTATGTTAGGGTGAGTTAACGCTACAATTTCTGTATCTTTATCTTTATATATTTGGTGTGTATTATGACTTAAATCTAACTCTAACAAAGTATTTGCATCTATGTCCAGTATTCCACATAAAATTGGTAATGCATCTATATCAGGATCATTAATTTCATTTTCCCAATTACTCACTGCTGATGTACCTATTTTTTTTAAAGGAACATCATTTTTTTTTGAATATATTTCTGAAAATTCATTAAATTTTTTTGATAACTCTGTTTGAGTAAGTCCTTTATTTAATCTTGCTTTTTTTATTTGTTTTCCAATAGACATTATCTTTCCTCCCATTTAAATAATACCATATCAAGTTAACTTTTTAAAGCAATTTCAATAAAAAAATACAGTATTTCTGTAAAAAAATAAAAAAATATATTGACATAACAGTTATACTGTAATATAATGAGTTTAATTACAGCAGTACTGTAATTGAGAAAGGAGCGTTCTAATATGACAGTTGCAAAAAGAATAAAAAAATTTTTAGATGATAAGGGTATTAAACAAAAAGCGATTTCCGATTTAACTGATTTAAATGAAATGCATATAAGTGATGTTTTAAATGAAAAAAGAAATTTAAATGTAGAAAACTTTAAAAAAATAGTTAAAGCAATTTCAATTATTGTGCCTGGTGTTACTGCTAATAATTTTATAATTTTTGAAGAAGAAAAACAAGAATAGGAGAGTAAATATGAAAATAAATTCAGATGGAACAGTTACAATAACAAACTTAAAAATAAAAGACTAGATAGTACTAGTATCTAATCTTTATTAATTACTATAGTCTATTTGTATAACACTAGGATCACGATGAATTAATTCAATATGCCCGCATTCTTTACAACAAAACACATCTACAGGCAAAAAATGATTTAAGTCAACAGTTGATGGTGCTTCAAGCTTAGATAAGCCATAAACATTTTTTTCGTTAGTTAATTTTACGACATTTTTACCATTACATTTTGAACATGTTGTAATTTTATCCATAACGAAACCTCCCTTCTAAAAAAATATTAACACGGGAGAGTAATAAAATCAAATTATAAAAATAGTACAAGCAATAAAAAAATATAATTTATTAGAAAAGAGTGATGAAAAATGCTTGAATTAACAGAACAACACATAGAAGCATTTTGTAAGAAACTAATAGAAATATTAGAAAACAAATTTAATGTCAATATTGAGTATGAACTTAAAAATAAGGAAGAAAAATAATCTTCCAATTATTGGACAAGCTGAAAGGAGATAATAAAATGAAAGCACAAAAAAAGAAAGCTCTAAATCACCATATTAAAAAGCTCTCTTTGAAAAAAATTTCAATGTTATTATACATTGTTATATCTATTTTGTCAATCATGAATCATAATATAGCTCATTTAAGTGATTTGGTATTAGAAATTATAGTTTACACATGTTTAACGCTATCATTAAATACAATACTTAAAAATGTATCTATAAAACAAATTATAGAAGAAGTTAAACTTTTATTTAATTAGGAGGCCATTATGAATAAACCAAATTTTTATTCAATACTACCAGCAATAGTTAGATATGATAAGGAACTAAAAGATAAGGCAAAATTAATCTATAGTGAAATAACATCTTTAACAAATAGTGATGGAGAATGTTATGCATTAAATGAGTATTTTTGTAATTTATATGATATAAGTGAAGCTACTATAACAAGAATTATACGGCAGTTAAAAAATAAAAAACTTATTGAAATTGAATATATATACAAAGAAGATAGTAAAGAGATATTAAAAAGGGTTATAAAGATACCTCAAATTTCTCATGAAGAGGGGGTGTCAAAAATGACACCACGTGGTGTCAAAAATGACGGAGATAATAATATAAAGAAATATAATATACCTAAAGGTATATTATACAAAGAAAATCCAAAAGCACCAACTTTAGGGGAAATAAAAGAATATGCAAACAAAAGGGATTTAAAATATATAGACTGCGAATACTTTTACAATTACTTCAATGATAGTAATTGGATTGATAGCAAGGGACGTAAAGTACGCAGTTGGAAACAGAAGATGCTTACATGGGAAAAACACGAAAAAGAAAAACATAATAAAAATGGTGATGAAAATGAAAAATACACTAGAGTTTGATTTTTTGTCATTACTTGTTAATTATCCAGAATACTTTGAAAAAACAATTATTACGGAAGAATATTTATCAGGATATGACAAAATAATGTTTTCGATTTTAAAAAAAGAATATCTATCTAAAAAAACATTAATAATCGAAAGCCTAAATAAATATCAAGATTTTGATTTAAATTATTTTTGTGATTTGTTTCAATCAAATATTTATAGTAGCTCAAGAGAATACAGATTTAATGAATTTCAAAAATTACTTATTGAAAAATATAAAAAAGAACAGGTGACACTTTTAATAGAAAAGTTTGTCAAAGATTTAATTGATTATAAAAATTTATATGATGGTTTAACAAAATTAGATAAACTTGGATATCAAGAAACATCATATATAACTGCAAAAGATATGTATGAAAATATTTTTAGTGAAGATAAAAAAATAAAATTTAGATTTGATTTTTTAAATAACTCATTAAATTTAGTACAAAATGATTTATTAGTTATTGCAGGGAAAACAGGTAGTGGCAAAACTGCATTTGCATTAAACCTTTTAGAAAATTTATCATCAGAATACCCATGTATATATTTTAACTTAGAAATGAGTAAAAAGTTATTATATAAGCGTTTAGTATCATTAAAAACAAAAATTGAGTTATCTAAGTTAAATAATTATAAAACTTTATCTATACAAGAAAAAGAAAGAATTAAGCATACTCTAATGGAATATGAAAAAAGAAATATTGCATTAGAGAATCAATCACAAACAATTGATAGAATTAAAAATTATATAGCAAATTTTAAAAGTGATAAACATTTTATAGTTATTATAGATCATATTGGTTTAATTGCTGGTAAAGGAAGTAGCAGCTATGAAAAAATGACTGAAATTGCAAAAGAATTAAGAAGATTATCCTTAGATTATAATTGTACAATAATTGCCTTATGTCAATTATCACGTGAGGGTTCTAAGGAAGATATACCTAAATTAAGTCATCTACGTGATTCAGGAGAAATTGAACAATCAGCACGAAAAGTAATGTTACTAAATCCGTTAGGTGAAACAAAGTCAAGATGTGCAAGAGTAGATTGTTATATAGCTAAAAATGATGATGGAATTCTAACTGTTAAAACATTTGAATTTGATAGATACTGTCAATATTTTAAGGAGGAAAATAATAATGATAAGTGATGAAAGAATAGAAATAATAAAATATATTTTGGATAGAAAATCAATATCAATTGAAATAATTAAATCCTTGCTAAATGTTGATAACTTAAGCGATTTAACAAAGGGACAAGCTATTGCACTTGAACAATTATTGGGTAGTATATGAAAAAATACTATCCTAGAAGATACAAAAAGCCCTCTAGCAAAAGTGCTACTTTCCCTTTAAAAAATAAAAATGATATAAATTTGATTTTAAGTTATTTTCTACAAAAAAGAGAACATGCAAAATCAGAAATAAAAAAATTTCAAGCATATAGAAATTATATGTTATGTCTACTTGGTTTTAATACAGCGTTTAGATGTGAAGATTTAGTTCAATTATTTGGTAAAGATGTATCAAAGGGATTTATAAATATAATCGAAAATAAAACTGGTAAATCCCAAGTATTTAAATTAAATAAAAAATTATATGATGAAATTTTAGAGTATATAAATAGTTATAACATAAAGGATTATGATTATTTATTTCCAAAAAAGCCAAATGGATTGAAACCAATAACAAGACAAAGAGTAGATGACATATTAAAAGAAGTATCAGAAGATATAAAACTTAATAGACCGTTTTCAGCACATAGTATGAGAAAAACATTCGCATATCATAAATACATCGAAACAGGGGATATTTTTAAAGTCATGAGGATGTTAAATCATGGTGACCCAGCAACTACATTAATATATATTTGTTGGGATAATATGGACACCGAAAACGAACGAGAACAGACTTATTTTGGACTATTGTAAATTCAAATTCGTTCCAAAAAGTGTTAAAAAACTTTAAGGAAGAAAAAAGTTCGCAACTTTTTAAAAAAATAATATATAAAAATCAGTGATTATTCCTTATAAAATAACAAAAAAATCAAAATATAAAAAAGTTTACAGTTTTGGGGAAGATGTCAACTTTTTTAGAGAAAAATAAACATATTGTTAACGGTTTTTTAGAAAACATTTTGGACCTCGAGTTTTTTAGTAAAAGGAGAATCAAATTATGGAAGAAAAACACGAATGTTGTCCTCATTGTAAAAGCACTAGAAGAATTTATTTGAAAAATAAAATTTATTGTAGAAGATGTTATACAAAATTACCGAAAGGAATTGATGAAATGTTTAATAAATGTGAACATTTAAGAATCAGAAGTAAAAACGGGAAAAAATATTTATATTGTACTTTACAAAAAAAAGTTTTAGAAAAAGGTGATTGTTATGGATGTGATGATAGAAAATATAAAACACAAAAACCTTTAAAAAAACAATCAACTACACAAAGAAGAAAAGATTTAAAAAGATTTAGTTTATTTACAGATGATATGAAAACATGCATTGAATGTGGTAAACCAAGAAAAGATAAACACGAATGCATAGGTGGTTGTAATAGGTCAAATTCAATAAGATATGGATTAGTTGTACCACTTTGTAGAGAATGTCATATTGATAAGAACGTTAAAAGGAAATGGACTTTAAAGGCACAAGATGAATTTGTAGAATTATTTGGATACGATAATTTTATTAAAATATTTAAGATGGATTATAAAGAAAAATATGAAAGGATAAGAAAAAAATGCAGTTAGAACAACTAATGAAAATATTAAATGAATGTAATTATAAATTAATGAAAAATAAGATAAGAAAAATTTTAATTATAGATAATAATACGAAGTATGCAATACAAGTTTATTTTAAAGGAGCTTCGAATATAGCACCTTTAACAATATTCAAAGAAAAGAGTGATTTAGATGATAGAAATATTAATAATAGCAATAATGATTGAAATGGTAGTAATATTTCTTAAATCAGTGAAGATATCAGAAATAGAAGAAAAAAACACTGTATTACAAACAGAAAATTACAGTTTAAAAAGGGTATTAAGAGAAAATGATTTAATACCAGAAGAATATATGAAGTAAGCTAATAACCAAGAAACGATAGATAAAAAAACTACAAATCCATTTTCTTAACATCTCACCTATATTACAGCAAGTTTTAAGTAGTTTTCTTGCTTTTTATTTTAGGAGGTATAAGTAAATGAATAAAGTATTATTTAGCAGTAAGTCTATTGAATGGGAAACACCAATAGATTTATTTAATGAATTAGATCGAGAATTTCATTTTACTTTAGATGTTTGTGCTGACAATAATAATCATAAATGCAACAAATATTTTACTAAAGAAGAAAATGGATTAGTTCAAGATTGGAGCAATGAAGTTGTATTTTGTAATCCTCCTTATGGTAGAGAAATATATGATTGGGTAAAGAAATGTTACTTAGAATCACAAAAGAAAAATACAATAGTTGTACTATTAATACCAAGTAGAACTGATACAAAATATTTTCATGAGTTTTTATACAAAAAAGATAACGTTGAATTAAGATTTTTAAAAGGAAGATTAAAATTTGGAAATAGTAAAAATTCTGCACCTTTTCCAAGTTTGATAGCAATAATGAGATGATTAAATAATAAAACATATAGAAGCAATTAAAAAAGGATAGGAAGCGTAGATATGAATAAAAAATTTGAATTATATTTGTGTTTCAAGATACAAAAAATGAACGCTTGGTGTATAAGACCAGCTAATTGGGCTGGAGTATGGAACGGAGATAAAGAATTATGCGAAGGTAAGTATACTGCATTATTCAATACAGAAGAAGAAGCAAAACAAATATGTGAACAATTAAATCAATCATATTATCAAGACCAAATAATAAGAGAAGCAAGGGAATATATAAAATCACATATACAAAAATATGATATAGATGGTTCAATAGGTGATTTAAACGAATTTGATGTATTAGCAAATCCTAAAACTCTTTTAGAAATATTAGATAGGAATGTGAATAATGAATAAAGAAAAATTTTTAAAATTATTAGAAAATGCTAAAGAAGATGAAAATGGTAATTTATATGTTATTCAAAAAATAACAGGTGATGAATTTATAGATGTAGAAGAGGAATATGGAACACATAGAGTTTATTTTGGAACAATAACAACAATATGTGATGATTTAATAGAAGAACATTCTTCTGAATGTGATGGGTATCAAGAAATATATAATAGACATTTTTGGAATGATGATACATTAGAATGTAAAATCGTGAGTGTTAGATAGGAATGTGAAATAAGATGTTAAAGATAGAAGAATGGTGGAACGAATTTAAAGAAGATTTAATATTCAATTTAATAATGACGGGAATATCAAGCGTATTATTTATGTTTATGATTATGTTATTTATTAAATGTTTCATAAAAATATGGAATTGGTAGATTAGGAAGTGAAATAGAATGAATAATGAAGGAAGTGAAATAGAATATGGGAGAAGAAATGCAATTTCCAAATACATTGGATGAATTTATAGAACAATATTCCTTTGTTGATAAAGAAAGAATATATACAAATGGTTCTGAATTAATACCAACATTTAGAATTAAACAATGGGAAGAACATCAAGAAAGAAACAATTATAAAGAACTATATGAAAAAGAAAAGGGAAACTGGAATGAATTAAAAGAGTGGTTAGAAGATAATTGGAAACAAAGTCAAGATGTATGGTTTGTTAAAATAATTAATAAAATGCAAGAAATAGAAAGGTTATAGAGTATGAAAGAATATAAATACATTTATGCAAGTGAAATAGAAAGTTATAGTGGTTGGGATATAGTTGCCACTTTTACAGGGGATAATACCGATATGGTTATAGTTATGAAAGAATATAAACCAATACAAGATTACATTAATTTACATAAAGCAACTGACGAACAATTAATAGAAGAATTACATAGAAGATTAATAAGAAACAACAATGATTAAATAATTTAGAAATAGAAAGGTTATAGAATATGAAAACTATATATGGACATCCAATAATAAATGAAAAAGGAATTGATTATGTATTATTGGAAGATTACACAAAATTATTAAGAATTATAGAAAAACAACAAGAAAAAACAGAAGATACTAAAAACTTTGTAAAACTCTTATATAAAGGTGGTTACATAAGTGAAGCAACACAAAACAATATTTTAGAAAGGTTATAGAGTATGAATAGTATAGATGATTTAGATAGAGATTTAAAAAGATTAAGAGATGAAATAGATGAAACCATTAAACAATTAGATAGTTTTAAAAAAATAAGAGATGATTATAGCAATTTATCAGAATTAAGTCATAAAGTTTCTCAAAAATATTTATCATCAGGTTTAAATGGAATGTGGGATGTAGGTCATTATTATAATAATCAAGGAAATTTATATTGTGATTTTGCTAATGCAATTACAAGAATAATGAATGGAGATAAGTTAGAAGATATTAGAGAAAGTATAAATATACCAGTACCATATTTAGAAAAACAATTAAATGATGAAGATTAAATAATTTAGAAATAGAAAGTAGGAATAAGTAATGAGAGTATTAAAAAAACGAGTAGGTGATATATACTATAATCCATTTGCTTGTGATTTATGGATATTAAATAATATATGGAATCCAGAACAAGAAAAAGATGTATGGACTTTAAATTTAGTACATGAAGATTGTCAAGAAGAACTGAAATATGTAAAAGGTTTTATAAAAGTAGGAAATATATATGATTTAGTAGAAGAAAAATTGAAAGGTAGGAATAAGTAATGAAACAAGTAGAAAATAATTGGGAAGAAAAATATAAAAATTTAGAACAAGAATTTTACAAAATGAAAAAAGAATATGAAGCAAGATTAAATAGAGCAGTAAACGATACATCAGTTGATGTTATTAGAAAATTAGATAGTATTGGTTATTTATTAAAGAATTTTATTAAGCGTCAAGATTTATTAAAATTTACAGAAAGAGAAGAAAAACTAAAAAGAGAATTAGAAGAAATACATAATCGAAGAATATATATTAACAATGATTATAGTAGATATGATGAAAGATAGGTGTTATTAATGAATAAATACATAATACCAACAATAATAACATTTATAATAGCAATATATATAACATCAGTGATTACGTTAACAGTAGCAGAGAATGGTTATAAAAATGAATTAAATGAATGTAAAGGCATGAATAATACTTATATTGAAGAAAATCAAAATCTACAAGAGAGATATAACAAAATAGAAAATGATAATATGCAACTGAGATTTGAGTTAGATAGTTGTGAGAGATATCATGAGTGAAAATATAGATATAGCAGAAGATTGGTTATTAGAACAAGTAATTAAGACAGATTTTGAAGAAAAAGACACAGGAAATATAATTTATGCAAGAGTCAAGAAAAAAGACTTGTATAAGTTATTTATGATGTTTATTAAGTTAATAAAGAGGTAATTGATATGAAATACAAAGTGATTGAAGAATATAGCAAGTTTTATTTAGCAGTTCATCCAAAAGGATATAAAGAATGTTTTCCGAAATATAAATATAAACCTGATGAAAATGGATACATAACAAAAAAA
>JAEDGC010000054.1 GCA_016297695.1 Bacilli bacterium | reverse complement strand
CTGCTTAGTAAAATTATTTTATTTTCTCATCAGTACTTCTTGACGAAGAGCCAAAGAAACACCTTAATATACTTGACTATTCGTAGAAAAACAAAAAATCTGATATTGGTATAGAATGTAATATTTCTATATCAACACCAGATATTGTAGAACCAATCTTTGTAGAATTCATTGTACGGATTTTTATTTTCAACTAGGAGTTTTTTCCCAGCCCCTTCTACTTTAGGATGTTTGACGAAGAGCCATAATAACAGGGTCATGAATTACCATGTTAGTAGCTCATGACCCCATTTTTTCAATACGTACTGTTATTGACTACTTATACTACTTACAAATCATTTAAATATTAACTTAAAAACTAGTTTAGTTTGTCCCGATAAGGTTAATGCAATTAAATAAACAATAGTCACATATATGAGTTTAAAGATTAAAGACAAAACAATATTATTAAAATGTGCAGGATAAATAATGCAACTAAAGCTAACTACTACACCAACGAAAATGTAAGGAGACATCTCTCTTAGGAAAATTAAAAATTTCTTTTCAAAAGCAAAGTGAACTAAAAAGAAAAAACTAACTATAAAGTTAGCCAAAAAAGACAACGATACATACAAGGCTAACGCATAAATAGTTTTCCCATAAAAAACACCAACTATAATTGCAACTACAGTGATAAACGTATTAAGTATTCCTTGAATAAACAACAACCTTGTATTACTTAATGCCTGAAAGGCAGCTCCACTACTTGAGTTTATCATCTGTGTTGCAATTGAAATTGCTAATAACTGGAAACAAATAACAGAATTATTCCATTTATTTCCGTACATAATATAAATTATTTCAGAACCTGCAAAAATACAAATTGCTTCAGCCCAAATTCCGACTGCTGTTAATAATTTAACTACTTGCATGTATTTTTCATAAAGAATATCCTTATTATTTTGATAATCAGATAAAATCGGATGTAAAACAGGAGTAATAACTCCTGTTAAGTTGCTTATTGGATACTGCATCAAAGTATATGCTTTATTGTAGTATCCTAATAAAGTACTTCCAATAAATCGTCCCGCCAATAAACTATCCAAGTTTCTTGAAAAATAATTTAGTAAATTAAATGCAAATTGAAAGCCTGAATAATTAGCAACACTTTTAAGGGGCCTATTATCATATTTGATTTTAAACTTAAGTTTAGTAGTTTTTATATTCCAAAAAAAGGTCAAAATAGATGTTAAAATTGTCTGAAAGACTAACGCATAATACCTTGCTCCTAAATAAGCAACTATTATTGTTATAATAGCAGCTATTGTATATACTACTAATGTTCTTATTGCAATAGTAACAAATAATTTTTGTCGATTAAGAACACCGTTGGGGACCATATTCAGTGTATTAAAAAACAAGGAAATGCTGAGTAAATGCCCAATTCGAATATAAATCACATTCTCATAAAAAGACGAAATAACAAATGAAAATATATAAAATATAATTGCTAAAATAAACGCTATATAAACGCTAAAAGTATATAATTGATCAATATCATACTTTGTCAAATCTTTACGCTGTATAACCGCTGTTCCTAATCCCATATCTGAAAGAACCATAAAAAAAGTAGTAAAAACTGTGATGACAGCAACAATCCCATAATCATGTGGTGTTAGCAACCGTGCTAAGACTACCTCAACAATTATTCCTAATAAAACTTTGGAATATTTACCAATAGCATTAATAATGGTTGCTTTTTTTAAAGAGTTAACTTCTTTATCCATATAACTTTCCTATCTATTGAATAATTTTTCAAATAATTTAAATTGCCTATTTAATTCAAGCCAATATTTATCATTCTGTTTTTGAAATACATTTATGTTAGTTAACCCATTTTTTTGAGCAGATGGTATTTCAATACGATGATGGTCAACACTTAAATCACAGATCACAGTAGGAATTCCTGAAATAATTTCGACAGTTTTCAGCCATAAATCATCAACATTTATATAATTATTTATATAGTCAAGATTAAATAATAATCCTTCATTCAATAAATAAGGTGGATATAATACTCCACCAACGCCTGTAGCTAATAATTTCATTGACGGTTCATAACTGGTAGTAACTAATTTCCATTCATTATATGGAAAAAAATAGGCATTATCAGCTTTAATAAGCCTTGCCCGTGCAGTAACAATAGCATCTGGATATCTACGGTGTGTCAGCATTAATTGTTCAACTAACTGTTTATCATAAATAACATCATCATCAACAGTTATAATAATATCATTATGATATTCACGCATTGCATAATAATATTTCTTATGTGGGCGTAAATCCAAATCAACAATTTTAATTTCCAATCCATATTGTTGTAATTTTTTTATTTCTTTAGTTACATTTAAGTAGTCTTTATTAGTTAAATATAAAATTATTTTATCTGGTTTTAATGTCTGTGTAAGTAAACTTTTTATGCAGAGTGGTAAAGTAGAAAATCTTTTACTATAACTTGTTAATGAAACAATAATTTTCCTTTTTCGTATATTCTTTTTATTTATACCTATTCTTTTTAACTTTAATCTTTTTGTCTTAAAAATTACTATATTAATTTTTATACTAGTATAAATTTTCATCAAAATTTTTTTGAACATTTTATCTACTCACATGATTAAATATTTTTATCTTAGTAGAAACAAGAGTTACTATATAACTATCTACTTTCTCTAGCAAATTTATGAAAAATTTTTAATTATTAATGATAATAAATAAATTTGCTTGCTAACAAGTAAATACATAATTATTTTTTGCTTATAATTTCTTAAATAACGAATATTTTTAAATTTAACAATGCTAGAAAAACATTCGTTATTTATTATTCTATAGTATTCTTTTTTCTTTTTTTGTATTGATTGTGAATTACTTTTATTAAAGGTCTGACTTTTAAAAATAATTGTTAATATTCTTAAAGCTTGATTAATATACGCCTTTTTTAAATCACCATTAAACATTTCTAGTTTATTAAGTTGTTCATATCGTTCACGAATTACCGGTAAAAAAATAGAACTTATATTATCTTTATAACTAGAAAAGTAATTATCCATATGTTCATACCGATAATAATATAGTGGCTCATCTAAATAATATATTTTCCTAGCATAATAAAAAGCATAAAAATTAAAAATATTATCTTGCATTCTTCTTAACCTTGTATCAAATTTAAGATTAACTCTATTTAAGAAGTTTTTATTATATAGTTTACCCCAAGGCACACCAATCGCAGTAACTGCAAAATCTACATTTTGTCCAAATTCTGGGTACATTAATTGCATATAAAGACTTTCCTTTTGTTTTTCAGATTCAAATTGACGATTACATTCAAAGAAATGGACTACTCTTCTATCGTTATTAGTAAAGCTTACACAACTTGTACAAATAATGTCCGATTTCTTATCTATTCTACATACAAGTTTTTCTACAATTTGTAGATCTAAATAATCGTCTGGATCTACAAACATGATCCATTTCCCAGTACTATTCCTAATACCCAAATTTCTTGCCGAAGAAACTCCCCCATTCACTTTATTATAAATTTTAACTCTACAATCCTTTGCCTGAATTTTTTTACAAATCTCCCAGCTTCTATCTTTAGAGCCATCATTTACCAAAATTATTTCTATATATCCATAACTTTGAGCCAGAATACTTTTAACACATTTTTCTAAATAGTTTTCAGCATTATAAATAGGAACGATAATTGAAACTTTTGGTCTATCATTTAACATGCTAATATTAGTCCCTCCAGTACTGTTAGTTCTAGTATCTATATATCTTTAATTTAAATTATTGTTATATTTTACGTTTAATAAGAAAAATTTGACAATTATCCAAGAAACGAAAGTCCAAAGAAAAGCTGTATTAAAAATCATTTCATAAAATTTATTTGAAAAGAATGAAAAAATGATAATATAAAACATGTACGAATAAAAGATAAATGAGATACTAATATCACAAAATTTATTTGATACTAGAAATTTTTTATATAACACCTGGCATAATATAGCCATAACCATTGTATACAAAATTACCCCTAGTAATCCTGCATCATAAACAAATGGATAAAAAATTGTTCCAACATTTCCTAAAGCATAATTCCCATAATATCTATATGGAATATCAAATGGATGTATCCACGAAGGAATTGAAAGGATTCCACCAAGACTATTAATTATATTATATAAAGTTAATGACTGGGAAATTGGATGACCGATCTGGCCACTATTAACAAAAATATCAAAATTTTTTAACTCAGCAGACATATAAACACCTATATAGTCATTAAAATTCAAAAAATCCATTTGGCGTCCTAATAATTCTCCTAATTGTATAAAAGAACAGAAAAGTAGAATAATTACAAATGTAGCTATCAAAATAGACTTTATCGGAATACCTTTTGAATTTTTTGAACTATATCGTAATGCTATATACTGAACTAAGGCAGCAATAATTAACTGTATTCCGTCACCTCGCCCCCCTAACATAAAACCGTTGAGAATTGCCAATATAACACATATATATTCCCAAAATCTATTTCTATTTATCTTGTAAACAATACCATTTAATAAAAGATACATAACTATATAGCCACTTGATAGAGCAATTCTTCTTAATACCTTAACAAAACTAGGTAAAGTATTATCACTTGTTAATCCATTACTAACACTACTTCTATAAGTAAAGATAGCTTGCGACAAGTTAGCTCCATAATTTTTTACTAAAAAAATTATGGTTAACAACAATGATAATAACTCTAAAAATACTAAAAATTTAATTTTCCAATTTTCGATTTTATAATTGATATTATTATACTGTATTCTATTGTAGAATAAAACATTTTTGGATAATGTTAATTCATCATATACATACGAGGTAATATATGAAAACAGTACAAATACTAATAAACCATAAATTATAAAAAAAACAGTAGGCCAAGCTAATATTAGGTTCCATTTATCAATATACTGGTAAGCATAAATTACGCCCGGTATAAAACAAGCAACAAATCCAAATTGTGGGGACAATATTTTTAAACTATTCCCTTTATCCGGTAATAATATAATTATAAGAAGCAATAACAACATTACTATAAGTAGAATAGTGAGTTGCTCGATAGTAATCTCCTCCTTTTCTAAACTAAATTTTCTTTCCAGGAGTGTAGATTTCATTCAAACCTAGATTGCCTTGTAAGCCATCCCTTAACGCTCGCTTGCACATTATCCTATACATAGGATTCCTTTTTTTTATAATTACTGCAAGCAAACTGCATCTTTTTAGGTACATTATTAAAACACTGCCGTATAGTATTCTCCTAGGATAATATTCTTTTACCATATCAATCCAATTTCTAGTGTCATAATAATCTTTCCAAGTTCCCCCACGATTAGTACCTACATCATGATGCATAATACTAGCAGGTATGCAATAAATGTCCCCTACTTTATTTAATCTCATTGAAAACTCTGAATCATCAAAATATATAAAATATTCTTGTTTAACATTTCCAATTTTTTTAATTGCATTCTTATTTATACATGCACCAACAAAAGTCAATATATCAATTTTAAAATATTCTTTATCATACTCAGCATCAGGTACCCCTTTAAATTTTACATCAAACAGCCCTTTTTTTACTATACATCTATGCATATATTCATAACTATTATAATTTAGAATTGAAGTACATAATGCAGCAACTTTTTTTCTTTTTTCTACTAATTTCCTATACCCTTTATTTAATTCTTCTAACATATTTTTTTCAGCCATAGCATCATCATCAGCTAAAAAGAGAAAATCACATTCTAGATGGCAGGCCTCTTTTATTCCAAAAGCAAATCCACCGGATCCTCCCAAATTCTTAGGAGTTGTAAGAACAATTTTATTAACTCCATTAACTAGCTTATTCTTCCATTTATCTAGAAAGTTGGCGGTAGAGTCAGTACTTGCATTATTAACTACTAAAATATATTTAGGTAATTTTGTTTGGCTTTCATATTTATCTAATGCAAGTTTTAATTTTTCTAATCTATTATAAGTAACTAAAACAATTGCAACATTCATAATTCTAACTCCTATCAAATTTTCTCATTAATTTTATTAATTTTACATATGGTAGCTGGATCTTAAATACACTCTTTAAAAATATTGCTTTACTACCACTATTTAAGAATTCAGCCATAAATATTCTAGGTCTTACCATATAGAAAAAAATGTTATGTTCAGCTACTAAAGAATGTGATACTACATTAAGAAATGAAAAATTTTTTAATGCATTTATTGTTTTTAAAGACGGCGGATTTATAAAAGAACTATAAGCAGCAGTACTTACATATGGAGTAAGAGAAATATTTAACTTTTCTCTTAAAAATTTAAAATCATTCAAAAACTTTAAAGCAGCACTTTGCAACATTATTATATCTTTTGCGTTTTCCGGGGTTTGTTCTGGATCAGCTTGCACACAATAATAGGATCCTTTTTCTTTGTCAAAATCATAAGCTAGAGTAGATCCATCAGTTGACAAGAAAAACAACTCAAATAAATCAGGTGCACTCATAATTTCATCTTGTATATCAGTATTTAAACTATTGCTAAATAAATATGCTTCTGATAACACCTTTTTGTCTTTTTCCTTATCCTTCTTTCCAATATAAAAGCCTTCTATACGATTAGATTTAAAAATACTCTGCAAATGTTGTTGAATTGTTCCATGCCAACCGACATCACATAAACCTAAATCATCTGAAAAGTCAAATTGCCTTAAATAACCTTTAATATAATCCTCTTGTTGTTTAGAAATAATATCTATTTCCGGCTTTAATAAATCGAAAAGTTTTCCTTTCTGTTCACCGGTTAAATCACAAACTTCATCTTCTCCAACTAAATGGCTTTCTTCTAAAATTTTTTTGATTTTTTGCTCAGGAAAATGCATTGAGACTAGCATTTTTCTTATAGTAAAGTTTGCTTTTGTTGTATTAATTATATCTAATAATTCATTAACGTCTTTTGCTTTATATAATAAAGGAAGAGACGTTGCTTTTCTAGAAACCCTTATCAACCTATTATAGGTATGTCCTCCGTCAATAATATTAAATGCTTTTCTTAAAAAAGATCCTTCTCTTGCTAAAAAAAACAATTTATTTATATTTCTTTTTTCTGCTCGACCTTTTAACCATAAACTATACCCATAAAGAATTGGTCCAACAATTTCATAACCTATTTTTTCATAATAATTATATGATATATTTATGTTATTTTTTATAAATGAGTTTATGACACTATATTCATAATTATGTTTATTCCGCTCATATAATAAATATTTTTTATTAAAAAATTCTGTATTATCTTCATCTTGTTTAATTAGTACTGCATTTATTCCTTTATTTTTTGCAGAGATATAATCTCCCTTTTCTGCGTCACCAATGTGAATTACTTTTTCTGGATTAATTTTTTCTTTATTCAACACGACAGAAAATAAATTGCCCGAAGACTTTCTCACACCATACTCATTAGAAATATAAAGTGAATGCCAACCTGAATATCCAGCATTCGTTAAGATCTCTTCAATTACTTTTCTGGGTAAATACATGTCAGAAGTAATTATAATCCTATAATTATTTTCCTTACACCATTGATAGACTTTCATCATTTTATAATTTACTTGGCAAATTATTTTTTCTAATCTTATTTCTTCTTTCTTTAACCACTCCTTTTCATTCTCATTTACTTCAGGAAACACATTATATATATCTTCTAAACTAACATCTTCATGCTCTGATAACTTATTAGCAATTTTTTCCGCATCAATCCTTAATTTTGATATAGGAGTTTTTTTGTTAAAAAATTTTTGGTAATTATTTTCTAATATTAGATAAACATCGCTTGATGTATTCACATTTCTTTTTATCAAAGTATCAAATATATCAAAAGAAACTAATTGACAATTACTTTTCCTTATAATTGAGATTAATGTGGATGTTCTTACAGATTTTAAATTAGAAAAAATTTTTTTTATAATTTTTCTCATAAATTCAATTACCTCTACTTCTATAGATTATAATAAAATTTTTTTATAATTAACTTTTAATGTTATAAACCATTATAAAATTTAATATATTTTTCTTTCATAATATCACTGTTATAAATCTTAATAACATCTTGATAAGCATTTTCAGTTAACTCCCTTGGAAACTTTTTCATAGATTCCCTTATCTTACTTGCATATTCTTCTGGCGTATTACAAATATACCCGTTTATGCCATTTTTAATAACACTTTTATTTCCCATAACATTTGAGACCAATACTAACTTTTTTATATACATATTCTCTATAAGACTCATTGCAATGGCTTCCCCTCTTGAACATAGAATGAAGGCATCTGCTGCATTAGCTATAGATAAGGCTTCCTTACGATCTCTCCAACCAGTAATTTCAATATTTGGTGCAGTCAATAAATCTTTTTCTTCTCCGCTGCCTATCCAAATAAATTTAGCTTCTGGCACTAATTTTGCAATCTCATTAAAAATTTGAGGCTGTTTTTGCCCCGTTATCCTACCCAATGTAAAAACAGTAAACTTATTATTCCTTTTTGAAAAATTAATCTTATTTAATAAATCTGAAAAGTCTTTCAAGTTTATTCCACTTTCTATATAACAATGCCTTTTTGTCAAAGTAGATGCAACCTGATCTTCACTTTTGCAACAGGTAAGAGTTATTGCGTTAGAAGTTTTACCTAGAAATTTCTCTACTGCTGCATACAATCTTGTTTTCTTACTAGGTTCTAATAAAATATGTGCATACCCATGAGGTGTATAGAGTACGGTATTATTTTTCCCTCTAAATGCTATCCTACCTATCCCACCAGCAACTGATGAATGTAAGTGAATTATATCAGGCTTTATTTTCTCCTCAATAAACCTAAGCTCCTTAATCACCTTGACATCATTCCATATGTTGCCTATATTAGAACCAAAATACTTAACTTCTATTAGATGCACCCTTTTATCAATATATTTATTTAAATTATTAGGCGTTTGTGGTCGACGAGAATATGCTAAATAAATATCAAAGTTATCAGCCATATCATTACACAATTGTGAAACATAAGTGAATACCCCACCACCAAACGCTTCACAAACCATTAAAACTTTTTTCATGTTTTTCTCTACTTTCTTTTAAATTAACCCATAACTAGTTAATACCACTATCATCATAAATAGTGGTATTAACTATCCTTCTAATATGATCCATTTGGCTTAATCACTATTTCAATGGTTTTCCAAATAATCCATAAATCAAGTAAAAAGCCGGATTTTTTTATATAATTAATGTCCAATTGAACCATCTCATTGAATCCCACTTCATTACGCTCTGTTGCCTGCCATAAGCCCGTACAACCGGGAATTACATATAACCGTTGCTTATCATAATCACTATATTCAGCAACTTCTGATGGTAGCGGTGGCCGTGGTCCAACTAAACTCATGTCACCCTTAATAACATTAATAAATTGGGGCAACTCGTCCAAGCTATGTTCCCGAATGAAGTGACCAATCTTTGTAATCCGCGGATCTTTTTTCATTTTAAACATCGGACCTTCAACATCATTCTGATCCTTCAATTTATCTAACATTTGATCAGCATCAACAAACATCGACCGAAATTTATACATTTCAAAGTTCTTTCCATTTTTTCCTACGCGAATTTGTTTATAAAATATAGGACCATGATCTTCCTTCTTTATTAAAAAGGCAATCCATAACATTACCGGGCTTAATAGAATTAATCCACAAGTTGCTGCGATAAAGTCAAAACCTCGTTTTACTGTATGGTAAATAGGTCGTGAGTTTACTTTAACCTTATCTAATAAAACTGCCTTACTTTCCAACAAAATCACACCCCCTAATTTAT
>JAEDGC010000053.1 GCA_016297695.1 Bacilli bacterium | reverse complement strand
TATAAATTTATACTTGACAATAAATGTATAAGCTGATATAATATAAGTATAAAAAAGAAATAAAAAAAATAAAATTTAAAAGGGGATGTTAATATATGTTAAGTGAAAAAATGGAAAGTTTAAAAAGTTATTTAGAGGATGAAAGAAATTTTATGGAATTAGTAGACTTAATCGAAGAAATATTTTGGGAAACAGGAAGTCTTGAGTGGCTAAAAGTTCATAATATGGATGAATTTGATGATATATTTTGTGAATATAAACAAAGTGATATAGCTGAATTGATTGAAAGAAATATGAATGGATTTACAATAAAAGATGATTTATTTAAACATGATATATATGATGGACTTGTTAGTTATACTTGGAGTGAGTATAAAGATGAAGTATATGATAGTATGAACTATATTATGGATAGTATTGAAAATCTAAAGAAATATGATATATGCAAACTTGAAATAATAATGGAAAGTATGAAGTTTTGTGATAAAAACATAATGCGTATGTTACAAGACATAATAAATGATGAAAAAGAGGAAATATAAAATTTCCTCAGTAATTTTAACTTTATACTTGACATTAGATAGTATATAGTATATAATTATAGTATAAAGATAAATAAAAAATATTTAGGAGGTAGGTATTTATGAAAAATATAAAAGAATATTTATTAAATAATATGGAGGTAACAAAAGAAGTTGTACACTATTTAAATAGCTGGAATAGTTGCTTAGATTATTTAGAAGTTTGCAATATGGAAGACTTAGATGAATGTTTAGAAGGGTATGAGCCGAGCGAAATAATAAATATGATATTTTATGGAGATGGAACTTTTAATCCTAATTGTGACTATTTTAGATTTAATGCTTATGGTAATTTAGAATCATTAGACGAATATGACTTAGAATGTGAATATAAACTTTATATAGATGAAATAGTAGAAGCGTTACTTGAAAATATGGATAATATAGATATATTTGATGATGAATTACAAGATATGTTAGACAAAATAAGAGAGGAAAAAGAAGAATAGAAATATTCTTCAGTAATTTTAAATTTATACTTGACTTTAGATAAATAGGCTGATATAATATAAGTATAAAAGAAATAAAAAAATAAAATTTGGAGGTTGGTATTTATGAATAAAAATTATGAAACTGAGAGAACTACAATAGAAAATTTAAGAAGTGAATTAGGAAGTTTATACGATGGTAAAAAAAGAGGAACTGGTTATTTTGTAACAACTTTTGAAGATATAAAAGAAAATGAATTAAGTATTAGTATATTTGATGTACTTGATAGTTTAGAAGCCTTTGAAATAACTGAAAAAGAAATATATAATAGTGATGAAGAAGAATATGAGGAAATGGATATAGAAGAATATTGGGATAAAGGAACAGATGAAGGATGGCTAGTTGAAAATGGTTGTGATAACACATATAACTGGAATTCTCCTATAAGTCACCACATAAATTTTGAAATTTATCATAATATTGAAGAAGGTAATTATATAGTTAGATTTAGAGTTCATTGTGGTTATTGTGATGTTAGAGTTGGTTATAGTGATTGGGTTTATTTAGAATGTAATAGTGATTATGATTTTTTAGAAGCATTAATGGAATGTGGAAAATGGATAGAAGTAGAAATGGATGGTAAAACTTATTATGTGAGCATTGAAGTTATAAGCGATGAAATAAGATTAGAAAGCTATAATGATGAAGAATATGATGAAATTTATGGAGATGAAAAAGATAAAATACTAGAGGAAATGATTAATAGAGAATTAATAATGTGGTAATTTTAGAGGGGAATTTTCCCCTCAGTAGTAGTTGACTTTAAATAAAAAATATGATATTATATAAATATAAGGAGATGGTAAAATGAAAAAATTATTAATGGTAGTTGAACCTAAAAACAATTATTTTGAAAGTAAAGAACAATTTGAACAAAATGCAGTTTTATTTGATGACTATATGCTAAAAAGTTTTACTGATGATATAATTCCTTTATTAAATAGTGTAACGACTGAATGGGTGGAGGTAGACGATAGTTATGTAAGTGATTGGGTAAATAGAAATAACTTTAATTATTGGTTTAAAGCTTTAGGAGAATAAAAATTCTCCTGTTTTTTTAAATAAATTACTTGACTTTAAATAAATGATATATTATAATATAAGTATAATAATAAAAGGGAGTTGATAAATATGAAATATGATAATGATTTTAAAATAGGTTTTATAAGATGTGAATGTGGAAAATCACTGATAGTAAAAAGAAAATCATTTTTAGGATTCAAATATTTCAAAGGAACATGCAAACATTGCAATACTAAAGTTAGGATTAGAAGAATTAAAAAAGAAGATTTAATTGCTAAAATAATATATTGGTAGAGGATAATTATTCCTCAGTAGGTAGTAAAATTTTAATATGGGAGTTGATATTATGTTTAAAAAGAAAATTATAACTAAAACAAGTCAAGAAGCTAAAAGAGAAAGAACAATACAAGAAATGATAGAAAGAGAAAATTCTACTTGCCCGTCATGTGGGCATTATGATTTATTTAATGGAGGTTTAGTTCGAAGACAATGGGTTAAAACTGGATTATTTAGTGGAAAGTATAAAGAAATTGAATTGTTCGAATGTAGGAAATGTGGATGTGAATGGGAAGTTGAAAAGGATTAAGAAGGAATAAAAATATTCCTTCAGTAATTTTAAAAATAATTATTGACTTCAGATAATAAATAATATATAATTATAGTATAAATAATAAAAGGGGGAATGTAAAATGTTATTTAAAGAAAATATAGGTTTAAAAATAGAAGAGGAATTTGTAAGAAGTATAATAGATTTTTTAACTGATAAGGGATGGGTAAAACAAGATTTAAAAATTAAATATGGAGACGATATAGGTTATAATTTTTCTACCGATTGGGGAAGACTTGATGGCATAGATGTATTAGATACTGTAGCAATACCTAAATGTTTTTATTCAGATAAATATTCAGATAATGAAAATATAATGAGTTTAGTTCTTAATTTAAAAAAATTATATAAGTTTGATTTAGTTAAAATAGCTGAAATAAATAACATATCTTTAGATAGATTAATCGTATTATTTTGTATTTTACATGAAATAGGACATTGTATAAACAGTCATAAACAAGTAAAAGCATTTAAAGATAATAAAACATTTTTAAAAGAACTAAGATTAAGACAAGAGATTATACGTAGTATGCGATTTAGTGTAGAATTTGATGGAAGTATAACTGATAGGAAAACATTCGATAAAGCTAGTTTAGATTATAGAAAAATGAATTTAGAACGTATAGCTGATAGATACGCAATGAAGTTTATGAAACTATATGGAAAAGAATTATGTGCTATGGCTAATAAAATTGAATATGAAGTTATTGCATTTGTATAGAGGATAATTATTATCCTCAGTAGGTTTAAAAAATAGGAGGTGTTTAAATAGGTATGAAAATAAGAAGTCCCAAAGAAGTATTAGAGGAAAATAAAAATAGAAAATTAGAAGTTGATACAACGGGAGATATAGTGGAAAAACTAAATAAAGAATATGAAAATATATATGGAAAAAGAAATAGTAAAACAAATAAAAAAGATATATTTTTAGATGTATGGGCATGGATATTTTTATTAGTTGCAGTTGGAATATTAGTATTAAATTTTTTAGGAATTTTATAATAAATAGTTGACATTGGATATATAACATAGTATAATATAAATATAAAATATAAAGGAGATGGTATTATGGAATTACTAGTTTGGTTGTTTATGGGGTTAGTATGTAGTTTAATAGCTAATAATAAAAATAGAAACGTATATGCTTGGTTTGTCTTAGGAGTTTTATTTTCAGTAGTTGCAGTATTCATAGTAGCATTATTACCAAAGTTAGAAGACTAAAATAGTCTTCAGTAGGTGTATAAATATCTATATAATGGATATAATATACATAAAATAAAAATATGAATTTATAGGAGGTATTTATATTATGAAAACAAATAAAAAGGTATTAGGATTAATTTTAGGAGGTTTAATGAGTATTTCTTTAGTTGGATGTAGCAACACAGATAAAGCTGAAGAGTTAATACTTGAAAACGTAGAAAATACATTACAAGCAAATTTAGAAGAATATGGAAGTAGATACGACTATTTAGATTTATATGGACAAGATAGTATTGATACGGCAAAAGTAATAAACATAAAAAAATCTCATGTTGAAGTAGAAGAATTAAAGAGAAAGTATGAAATAACATTAACATTGAAACTTGAAGATGAAAGCGAAGGTTTAGACGGAGAATATATAACTATAATGGAAATAGATAAAGATAAATTTGATTTTGAAATGTTAAAAGATGAAGATTTATTATATAATAATAATATAAAAGTAGTAGCAATGATTACAAAGAATAATAATAAAGTGGTATTAAAAAATTGTACAGAAGACTATAGAGATAGAACTGATGATTGTTGTATATATGATGAAAATACTTTAAAAGATATGTTATGCTTTGCACTTGGAGATATAAATATAAATAGTATTAATTTTTATTAAATAAATAGAAAAATAGAAGGATAAAAATTCTTCTATTTTTCAGTTATTATATTGACTTTATATAAATGGTATGATATAATTATAATATAAAATATAAAAGGAGTTGGTATTATGGAATTATTATTTTGGATTTTATGGGCAGTATGTTGTGGGATTTTAGCTAATAATAAAAATAGAAATGTAGTAGGATGGAGTATAGCTGGTTTATTATTTGGATTATTTGCATTAATACCTTTAGCATTATTACCAAAGTTAGAGGACTAAAATAGTCCTCAGAAATTTCAAAATAAATACTTGACTTTAGATTAAATATAATGTATAATATAATTAAATAATATAAAAGGAGTTGGTAAGTATGAATAAAAAATTAATAGGTTTAGGTTTAGGTGTAATATTAGGTTTAAGTATGATTGGTTGTAATAATGATGATGTAGCAGTAGAAAAAGTTGAAGAAAATTCACCTATTGTTGAGCAAAAGATAGAAGATGATAAAAGTAAAAATAAAGAAATGAATGCAGTATTAATGGATAATGAGTATGTAAAAGCAACTATAATAGAAAAATATGAAGACGAATGGGGAGAAATAGGTTATAAAATACAAGTAGAAAATAAAACAGATAAACATTTAATGATATATACAAATAATACAAGTGTAGATGGAATGATGAATGACCCTTTATTTTATGTAGAATTAACTGGAAATAAAAAGGCAAATGAAAATATGTATTGGTATAAAGATAGTGAAGAAAACGGAAATGTAAAATCAATAGACGATTTAAAAAATATAGAAACAACTTTTATAATATCTGATGGAGATACTTATAATACTTTAAAAGAAGAAACTTATTGTATAGAATAATATTTTATAGAGAAGAAATAAATATTTCTTCTCAGTATTTTAAAAATTTAATTGACATTATATAAATAAGATGATATAATTATAATATAAAAATAAAAAAAGGAGTTGGTAAGTATGAAAAATAGAAGTAAAACTTTAATAATTAGTATGGTGTTAGGTGTAGCATATAGTATATATCTAATGAGTTATTTTTATAATATAACTATATGTGGTAGTGGCATGGATTTTATAGTTGGCAGTTTAGCAAGTGCAATAGTATTTCCTCATATGATTACAACAATAGCTGGAGCAGTATTTTCAGTGATAGCAGTAATAACTAATAAGAGATGGTGTGCAATGGTATCATTTATATTATATTATGTAGCTTCAATATTATTTATAATGTATGCAGTTTTCACTTTACCAATAGCAATAATATCAACAATAGGATATGTAAGAATGAAAAAATATATAGAGGAGAAATAATATTCTCCTCAGCTTTTTTAAATTTTAATTGACTTTATATAAATAGTATAGTATAATATAATTATAAAGGAGATGATAATATGAAAAATATATTTAGAAAAAATAAAAAAGAAAAATTGAAAACTAATAATTGTATGAAGGAAGTTGATATAAAGATTTTTAAAATGGTAAAAGAAAGAGAAGGATAAAATTCCTTCTCAGAAATTTTTTAAAAAGTATTGACATTGTATAAATAATCATATATAATATAAGTATAAAAATAATTGATTGGGGGAAGTTTAATATGATAAAGAGTTATAAAGTACAAGGTGATATAAAAGCATATGGATTAACTGATTGGTGGTTAAACGACTTAACTGAATATGAAAGGGAAATGTTTAGGAGAGAGTATAAACCATTAGGTAGAAGTAAAGATTTTGTTATAGATAAAGGTAAAAGTTCTGAAACTTTTAGTAGTCGTGGCACCTTAGATACTTCAATTAGAAGAACATATAGAAAAATAGATTGTAAATCTGAACTTTTAGGATGTATGCTTGGTAGTATAGACATGATGAAATATAAAGGTGAAATGAAATATGATTTTTATAATGAAATAGACCAATATGAATTGAAATTAAAAGTAATTAATGAAGCAATGAAATATACCGATACTTTAGATGTAATACAATTACATTATTTTTATCATAAAATAATAAATTTTTATTGGAAATATAGAAAAGTTAGCGAAAAAAATTTAGATAAATGTTATGAATATTGTTTAAAACAAGTAGAAATAGTTGAAGAAGTAACTAAACGACAATTAGAAGATTATTCAATACCTGAAAAAGGATACCGTCATATAGGTTATCAAAGATTAGTAAGTCTATATACTAGAGATAAAAAATATAAAGACACAATTAAATTAAAAGAATTGCATAATAGAATGAAAAAACAGAAAATATGGAGATGTAATGATAAATAAAATAAGAAAATGAAATTATTAGAGGACTAAAAATAGTCCTCAATTTTTATTTTAACTTGACTTTTGAGGACATAACTGGTATAATATAATTAAATACATATTAAAAATATATTGTCCTCATAACAATTCTATAATATAGATATAATATTATATAATATATTATAGAACAATTATGAGGACAAAGGAGAATGATATATGAAAGTAATTTTAAAAGATGATACATATACTTCTAAAGAACTATGTGAATTATGTAATTATAGTTATAGTAATTTTAGAAAAAGGGAACAAACATTGATTAATAAACTTTCTAAAGTATGCACTGTTGAAAAAAATAAAATAGGAAATAGAGTTTATTATACTTTAATGGGTAGTGACGGAATAGAATTTGATAGTTCTAAGAGGAAGACTTATGATATAAAGGAGGATAAAAAAAGTATGAGTTTTCTAATAAAACAAACATTATTAAATTCAATAGTTGGCTATTGTAATTTTACTAATGAAACATTTTGTACAAAGACTTTTGATAATTGGTTAACAAGTATGGCTTTAGTAGAGAAATTATATCCTATTGAAAAAAAGAATATTACTTATCAGCCACCTATATTTAAAGATAAGGATATAGTAAAGAAAGACTTTTTCTCAGTTGAAAATTCGGCTTTATATTCTAACTTTTTATCAGCATTGAATAGATTAGATAAAAAAGATAATTTAATAAGATGGTATAAAGTAAAAATTGCAGTAGATTTTGGAGATGGAGAACATATTTTAAATACTAATACAATACAATTAAGACAAGTTATAGATATTGAAAATAAAATATGTGAAAAATATGGTGTTACAAGTAGAAATGATTTAGTGTATGGAAATAAAAAAGAGAATATAAGAAGTAATATAGAAAAATTAAGAGAATTTGATAAAGATATAAAAGAAGAATTGTGTGTACTTGGTTATAAATATACATATGAAGCATTTCAAATATTTTTAGCTAAAGATATAGAGTATATCAAGGAAAATTATTTAAATGGTTTTGATGTCAACAAAGTAAAAAATGATATTTATGATATTAGAAGAGGATTAGCTAAGAAAAGACAAGATAAGAATAAAAAATCTATAGATGAAAAAATAAAATCTAAAGGTGGATTTAATATTGAAACAGCTATTTTAATGAATGAGAGTAGATTAAGACAATTACAGTATGAAGAGGAATATTATAAAATTTGGGATGAATTTTATAGAATGTATATATATGATAATAGTAAATAATGGAGATGATATTATGTTATTTTTAAAAGATGGGAATAGATATATTTATGGAAGTATAGGGTATGAAGATTATAAAAAAGAAAAAATATTATATTTAGACGATGTTTGTTGTATGGGTGAAATAGTTAATAATACTGAAAATGAAGATATTGGATTGATAGTTTTATATATATTAAATGATTTAGGTCAATTCTTTGAAGGTGATGTAATTATTACAAAAATACAAGGTGATTGGGTAAATTTAATATTTAAAAAAAGACATAAGGAATATAGATTTGAAATAGAAATTTGGCATAAAGAATATGCTTTATATTTTGAAGAAATACCTTGTTTTGATATGGCAATCGGAAGTGGATTATTAATAAAAAGTGGTAATTTAAATAATTTAAAAAACTTTGAAAAAGAGGTTTATGATACAAAAGAATGGAAAGTAATTAAAGGTTGGGAAGAAAGAGCAAAAAGGGAATTAGAAGAAGAAATAAAGAGAAGAAATGAAAGATTAATTGAAAAACAAAATCAAAATTCTAAAATGATGTACTATATAGTATATGAGATAACAGATTTAACAAATGGAATGAAATATATAGGTAAACATAAAACAACTAATATAAATGATGGGTATATGGGCAGTGGAAGACTTTTAAAACAAAATCAAGAAATTAAAGGTATAGAAAATTTTGAAAAGAAAATATTACATTTATGTAAAAACGATAAGCATATGGCTGAAATGGAAGCTATGGAAATAGAAAAAGTAAAAGCGTATGAAAATAATATGTACTATAATCTTAAAAAGGAGTGATAGATATGATTATAATGATGTTTAAAATATGTATATTAATGTGTATGATGTGGGTGACATTAGGTTTATTTTTATTTGTGATGTGGTTAGCAACTGTATTTCTAGGATATCTTATAGATTGGATTAAAGATAAATTTGAAAAATAATACTTGACTTTAGATATAAAATAATGTATAATATAATTAAATAAGATAGGAGGTAAAATATGAAAAGTAATGTAAATGAAGAAAATTTTAATGAATCGATGAATACTATATTTGTAGAATATGGAGTTAATCGTTTTTATTTTGAACATTATAATGAAAATTTATCAGATGATGAAATTGATGACTTAGTAGTAGAAGAAATTAAAAAACGATTTTCACTTAATAAAGTAGAAAAACGTTGGTATCAATGGTACTTAGGTCGTTGGGGAAGAGAAATGTGTTATGTAGATTTAAAAACAAAACGTGGATTTAAAGCTGAATTTAAGTTTGACTATGATAGTAAACTTGATGATGATGAAGATTTTGACTTAGAGGATTTGATTGAAAAGAAAATAAAAGAAAGATATGATGAAGAACTTAAAAAGAGTTTATATTCTTATAGCTTTGGATATCATTTTTATTAAAATAAAAGGAGAGGGAATATGAAAGAAAGATTTAAGTGGAGTTGGAATGAATTAAAGGAAAGATTTTTTAACGCACCATTAATTCAACAAATAATTATATTGATAGAACTAATAATTCTTTTTAGTTGGAATTTAGGTTTAGTTAATGGATTACTTGCAACTCTTATATTTTATGTATTTTCATTTTTATTTATGTTTTTATTAATATTCATAAGCAAGGAGGATTAATATGGTAGATTTATGTTTAGGTATAATATTATTTTGTTTAACAATATTATGTATATCAATGGTTGGAGCATTAGTGCTTTTAGTAGTTAGTTTAGTAAAAGAATGGTGGGAGGATAGATAATTATGTATAATTATGAAATAGAAATATGTTATGAAAATTCAGAAGGACTTGATGATGTAAAACTTTTAACATTAACTCACGAATTAAAATATAGTAGTTATGAATTGGAAACAATTATTGAAGTTGCAATAGCTGAAATAGAATTTGATTGTATTACTGATTTTG
>JAEDGC010000143.1 GCA_016297695.1 Bacilli bacterium | reverse complement strand
TTCACCCTTAATATAAAATATGATAATATAATTATCAACAAACTGTTGGTTGAGTTGGTATTTTATATAAAATAATATAATCAAAAATCGCTTTATAAAAGCGTTTTATATAAACATTATAACATTTATTAAATTATAAAAAAAGAAGGAACAAACCTTCTTTTTTGGTTGTATTATAAATAGTGTTGGTGAGTGTAAAATCATCACACTATTTTTTATATAAAAAAGACATGTAATCTGATACAATGTAATTGGATAAAACATTGAAAGGTTGTGATTACATGTCCAATAATGATTATATACTAAATTTATTAAATATAAAAGATAGTAACATCAATATTTTTAATAATATTGAAGAAAGAGTTATCAAAAATAGAAATTATAAGATTATTGAAGGTGCTTTAACTTATATTCCAGAATATTGTCCATGCTGTGGCATTGTTAATGAATCTCATAACGATATTATAAAATGGGGTTTTAAAAGGAATTGCAAAATTAAAATACCAAAAATTTCTAATTGTTATTCTTTACTAATTCTTCATAAGCAGAGATTTTATTGTAAAAATTGTAATAATACATTTATTGCTGAAACTAACCTAGTAGACAAATATAAAAATATCTCTAATAATACTGAACTTCAAATTAGTCTTGAATTAATGCAAAAACAAAGTGAAAAAGATATTGCTACAAGATTAGATGTTTCTGTTTCTAAAATTGATAGAAAATTAAATGAAATTTCTTCACATACAGTCTTACGTCATTCAACATTACCAATTTCTATGAACTGGGATGAATTTAAAGCTACTAAAGATACAAATGGTAAAATGGCTTTTATTATAACTAATAATGATAAAGGTAATATTTTTGATATTAATGATTCTAGAAAGTCTAGAGATTTAGAAAAATATTTTAAAAGATATTCAAAAAAGGAGCGTGATAAAGTTAAACATATTTCAATGGATTTTTATTCAGGCTATATTTTTTTAGCTAAGAAACTATTTAAAAATGCAAATATATCGATAGATAGATTTCATATAGTTATTCAAGCTTATAATGCATTAAATACTACAAGAGTTAAACTTTGTTATAAATCTAATCCTCATTATAATAAACTCAAAGATTATTGGAAACTTATTGTAAAAAATGAAAAAGACCTATCTAATGAAAAGAAATATTCAAGACATTTTAAAAAAGAAATTTCTCAAAAAGAAATAGTTCAATTTTTAATTAATACTAATTCTACTTTAAAAGCAACTTATGAATGCTATCAAGGATTAATCAATTCTCTTAAAGAAAATAATTTTAACAAATTTTACAATATTGTATTTTATCAAAATAATATTATTTCAGATAAAATGAAACAAGTATTAATATTATATAAAGAAAATATAAAATATATTGAAAACTCATTTAAATACGATATTAATAATGGAATTATTGAAGGCACTAATAATTTAATTAAATGCTTAAAAAGAATCGCTTTTGGTTATAGAAAGTATGATCATTTTATCGCTCGTATTTTTCTAATTAAAGGCATTATAAAAGGATGATTTTCATCATCCTTCACAAAGTTACATTTATCAAATTTATTGTCTACCAACACTATTTGACAAAGAACCATATTTTCTTTTAATCTTATTTTTTAATTTCATAATAAATAATATGCTTTTATAAAAAAGATTTTACTAATATTATTGCTCCAGCAATAAAAGCTATAATTAATAATAATATAATTATTTTAACAAAGATAGATGATTTTCCATCTTCAATATCAGTAAAGTCTTCAAAATCTTCCTTATTAAATTTAGTAGATTTAGTAAAAAATGAATTTTCCATTGTTGTTTTAACTTCTTCATTGTTTTCTTTAGAAACTTCTTCAAAAATAGTTTCTTTAGTTATTTCGTTCTCATCATCTTTATCAATAACTTCTCTTATTGTTTGAGTTTTATCACTACTTTTTAAATCTTCATATAAATCTAATGGATTATAATCATCATTTTTAAGTGATTTTTCATTAATAGTAATTGTATTAATTAAATTTTGTAATTCTTTAGCAGTTTCTTCTTTTATTGAATGATC
>JAEDGC010000142.1 GCA_016297695.1 Bacilli bacterium | reverse complement strand
CTAATCATTTATATTCACCCCAAACGCTTTTACTCGTTTATTTGCTTCATCAATATACCATTGTTTATCTAAATATTCAGGACATTTTTTATCAGTTATATCTCCATTGTCAATAAATATATGTTCTGAATTATTGGCTACCTTTTGTATTGAATCAACTTCTTCACCATCTTTATTTATAACTTTTTTAACTTTAAATAATCCAGGTAAATCCTTTTTGCAAGCAAATGTTCTTATCACTTTTTCTTTTAATTCTTTATCTCCCCACATAACTTTGTAGTAACTACCTCCGATTTTATTTATATGTTGAAACTTTATCAAATCATTGCAATTGTTTATTGTGTCTTCCACGGGAGTTCCGTGTATTAAATATTCTCTCAATGCATCATTTAATATACTCATATCGTTTTTTAAAGGTTTATTGAATTGAAGATAAGAACCTTTACATTCCAACTTACCGTTTGTAAATTCAAATACATAATTATTTACATCCTTTTGTGCTATTTTACTTATTTCATCGTATTCAAATTTAAAACCTGTTCTATCTTCCCACTCACTACTAATTTCAATTAATTTATCATATGCTTCTTTATTTTTTAATTTGAATATCAATCCATCTGTGTTACCTTGAATATATGTACATAACTCTGAACCAAGTTGAGTTTCAATTTTTTCAATTAAATCTACTAATAATAGCTGACAATTTATTGTGATTTCCCTAGAGCGTTGTGGGTCATACATAGGATTGAATTGGTCATTGGTTACACCATAACAAGCGTTTATAGATATTTTCAAACATTTATTTAAAGGGTTGCCTTCAGCCTTATATTGCAATCTTTGTTCTAACATCTTTTTAAATCTATCGGGTTCTTCAACAGCTCTACTCAATAACCCATGATTAACCATCATGTTGGGATAATAACTTGCTATATCTTGATGAACAATTATACTACCATCACTATTATCAGTGTAATATTTAGGTATAGCTGAATGTAATCCTCCTATCCCTAATTGATGTTTTAACCCAAATATATCAGTAGTTAAGCCTTTTGTCACTTCTTTACCTTTTTCATTTATTATTTTATCACTTCTATTTTTATCGTACCAATCTTTAATCCAATTATATCTATCCAATTTCAAGCAATCTACAAATTGATAATCTTCAGGTGAGCTGGGGGTGGACATTTTTTTAGCCCCCAATATAGTCGCAGTGAGTTGAGCTTTTGTTTTCGTAATATATGTTAATGGGAGATTAAATAAATTTATTAAACCAAATACCGCATCAAAATCAGATTTTGTATTTTCAAATACTTCTATTGTTTCTTCAACATCATGTGTACAATAATATATAGTCTCATTAATTTCATCTCTAGTTAATTTTCTATTTATATTAAAATCTACATCACTTTCTTTTATCATATGACCCATCATGCCTTCCAACTGTTTGAGTGACTCACCTCTATTGACCATGGTATCATAACTATATAATTGTATTTTATTAAATTCCTTACTTATTTGAAATGGTTTTAATCCATCAATTATAAGTTTATCATTTAATTCTTTAGGATTCATACCTAAAATTATACCTTTTAATATAACCGAATCATAATTTCTACTATTATAACCAATCCAAATATAATTATCTTTTGCTAATTCGTAAAATTTAATTAATTCATCACGATTGTTAACTATAACTTTCTTTCTTCTCGTATTATAATCAATTATAACGACCATCCAATCATATTGAAAAATTTCAAAATCATAAAATAATAATCTAAGTTGTTTAGTGTTCACTATATTATCACCCCTCCTTAATACAATTATAGTAAACACTAACAATAAATTCCACATCAATCATCATTTAAATTATCTTTTTCTAACCACCAGTTTAGTCTTGATAAATCAAATATTTCAAAAGGAATACCATGCCCTTTACAAAATCCGTATTCTATCTTAGCTCCAGTTGACTCTTCCCAATTACTTAAGAAGATAGCTTTATCGCATCTTTCTAAAACAGTTAAACAATAATCTAATGCTTCGTAATATTCTGTATCTTCATAAAACATATCGAATGCATTAACTGGGCTAAAATATAC
>JAEDGC010000141.1 GCA_016297695.1 Bacilli bacterium | reverse complement strand
TTTGAACAGTCCATTCATTCATATTATTACCTCCCTTTATCTTTATATTATATTTATACCCCGCCCACCTAACCTCTAAACATATAATTTATAAATATACTCTTTTTATTTCAGCATAATTTGTATAAGTTATTCCGTCTTTATATTTAGTAGTTCTAACATAATTGTTTGTATTAAGCGAATTGAAATCTATAAAAAAACCTCTTGATTCTAATTCTTGTTTAGCATCATTTAAACTAGTATATGCTCGTTCCCATAAATAACCATCGCAACTAATTACAAATATTTCCATACTATTCACTCCTTCTATATTTTGATTTGAATATTATTAAAGCACTCCATACTTCTTTATTCTCTTGATTATTGAAAAAGGAAGAGAACTTGATATCAACAATTTTATGATAATCCTTATGGTTTGTTATCCACTGTTCCAATTTTAAATTCAATGTAAAACTATTATTAGATTCTATTATTTCCACCATCATATTATCACCGCCTTAATTATTTATAAAAGTTTTTCACTTAAATCATCATTAATCCATTCTAATAATGAACATAGTTTATTACCCATACCTCTACTATGCATGTAATCACATAGTTCCGTTATAGGACATCTTTCGCAACCCCACCCTTTATTATATTCGGTAAAGCTTTCTAGGAATGAAGCGAAATGATAAGATACATCATCTATTGATGGTTTTTTATTCACAATTATACCCCCTTTAATTATAATATTAAAATAATGGTGGACGTGCTTCTAACAAAGGTCTACCATCTTTATAATAATATAAGTCAATCACACGTCCATATGTATAATTTTCTTCTTTATCATCTTTATCACCAACTCTTACCCATACATCTAAATCACTTCCATATTCTCTTTCTAAATGTTTTAACATATTTATCAATTCTCCTATTTGCATTTATTAATCCTCCTTATTTCAATACCCCTCCACCTTTACTTACTAAATAATTATTATCTAATAACCAAAGTACCATACAGTTTTTATGTCCTGAGTATGGACAATCAGTACAAATTACATCATATTTATTACAATGTTTTTTATATTCCTTATTTAATTTTTCAAATTCTTTTTTAACATCCATATTATTTAACCTCCTTATTATATTGACCTAAAGTAAATATACTACCAGTTTGACCTATATTCTCTATTTTACTTTCTTTCTTTTTACTTTTATTGTATTCATTTAAACTATGCAAATCTTCAATTATATCACACACAGTTAGATTATGTTCATTTAATAATTCTTCGCAATAATTTTGGTATGGACAATTATCATCCTCACATATGATAGGGTTCATTTCAAATTGTAATTCATCAAATAACTTCATTATAAAATTTTTCACTATATCAACCTCCTAATTATTTATATTACATATATACCCTAGTGATTACATTCTAAACATGTTTCTAAATAAAATTTATCTTTTATTTGAAAATACGTTATAGACACGTTGCAATCACTGGGTTTCAGAATAACTTTTTACATATAAAAAAATTTTTATATCATTTTTACTAAAAGTCCGATTGTTAGCAATAATCCGCTCATATCAATCATTAAGTTTATCCTCCAATTGAAATGCTCATCTCTTGTTCCGATATCATGAATCACACTACCTACATAGTAAAATAAAAACACTAATAATACAAGTTCCATAATCTCACCTCCTATAAAATATCTATTATACAAATTACAATTATAATAGCTATGCAAACTAGAACGAGAATACTGAAGCTACTTACAACTATATCTAGTAAGTCAACTACAGCTTCTCTTATTTTCTCTAACATTTTAATTACCCCCTATTCCAATAGGAACTTTTCATAATCAAAAACTCCTTGTGGTATATCATACTCATCTATTATATCTATCAAATGAGCTTCTAGTCTAAGTGTGCCAAAATCCTTTAATAAAACAAACGGTATATTTTTAATATGGTATTCTTTAAATTCAAATATTATATCAGCATGACAATATTTCAGGTCAATCTTTTCAGCTATCTCTTGAGCAAATACTGAACTTAAATCTACACGTTCACCATAGGAATCTTTAACATATACTTCTATCATTATAAT
>JAEDGC010000140.1 GCA_016297695.1 Bacilli bacterium | reverse complement strand
TTTTATAAATGGTGGTACAAATGGATATATATGATTTAATGAAACAAGTTAATGAATGGGTTAAAGAAATATTGCAGGATAATTATGTTGGAGTTTATTTTCACGGCTCATTAAGATTAGGAAGTTTTAATCCTAATAAATCAGATTTAGACTTTATTATAGTTGTAAAAGAAAAAATAGATAATGAAATAAAACAACTTATTTGGGATAAAATGTTAGAAAATGAGCAATTATTTCCTAAAAAAGGTTTTGAATTTAGTGTTGTACTAGAAGATAATTGTAGAAATATAAAACATCCAATACCTTACGAACTTCACGGTAGCAGAGATTGGATAGAAAGATATAAGGAAGATAAAACAATAGTCATCAATGATGATTATAAAGTTGACCCTGATCTAGCAAGTCATTTCAATGTTATAAATGTTCCAAATGATAAGATGGATTTTGGTAAGCCATCAAAAGAAGTGTTTTCAAAAGTACCAAAGGAATATATTATAGATTCTAATTATTCTGATACATTAGATTGTGTAGAAGAAATTGTGAATAATCCCGTATATTGTATTTTAAACCTTTGTAGATTTTATGCACTAATCAGAGATGATTTAACTTTATCAAAATATGATGGTGGTAAATGGGCATTAGAAAATATGGATTCAAATTATAATGATGTTATTAAAAATGCTATGGAAGATTATTTAAGTGATACAAATAATAGTTATGATAATACAAGATTAAAGGAATTTGCACAAGAAGCAATTAGTTTAATTAATGATTGTGTAAATACTAATAAAATTAGAAAATAAAATTGTAGATGGAGTTGAGATAGATGGAATATAAATTATTAGAAGAACAAGATTTGGGACTTATGTTAGATTTTGTTGATGATGAAAATACAAAATATAATGTAGATGTTTTAAAAAAATTTATAGATAATAAAAATGATTTTGGATTTATTGCAAAGATAAATAATAAGATAGTAGGTTTTGCTTTTGGTTATATTTTATTAAAACCAGATGGAAGAAAAGTATTCTATCTTGACGCTATTGATGTTATGCCAGACTTTCAAGGCAAAGGTTATGGAACAGGTTTAATATCATTTGCTCGTGATTATGCTAAAACTATTGATTGTTATGAAATGTTTTTAATAACAAATAGAAGTAATATTTCTGCTTGTAAATGTTATGAAAAAGCAGGAGGAATAAATGACGCAGATGATGAAGTAGTGTATGTGTATGATTTTAGGGAGGAAAATTAATGGAAATAGTACAAGATAAAATAAGAATAAGAACTTTGACAAATGATGATTTTCCTTTAATGCTAAAATGGTTAACTGATGATAGAGTATTAGAATTTTATGGTGGTAGAGATAAAAAATATACATTAGAATCATTAAAAGAGCATTATACTGAAAAATGGGAAGATGAAGTATTTAGAGTAATTATAGAATATGATAATGTTCCTATTGGATATGGACAAGTATATAAAATGTATGATGAACTTTATTCTGATTATCATTATCCAAAAACAAATGAAATAGTTTATGGAATGGATCAGTTTATAGGAGAACCTGAATATTGGAGTAAAGGCATTGGCTCAAAATATACAAAAATGATTTTTGAGTTTTTAAAAAAAGAAAGAAATGCTAATGCAGTTATTTTAGACCCTCATAAGAATAATCCAAGAGCAATTAGGTCATATCAGAAATCTGGATTTAGAATAATTGAAGATTTGCCAGAACACGAGTTGCACGAGGGTAAAAAAGAAGATTGCTATTTAATGGAATATAGGTATGATGATAATGTTACAAATGTTAAAGCAATGAAATACTTAATAGAACATTACTTTGAAGATTTTAAAGTTGAAAGTATTAAGGTAATTGGTAGTGGATATGATAGTGTAGCATATTTAGTAAATGGAGAATACATATTTAAAACAAAATTTAGTGCTAATAAGAAAAAAGGATATGAAAAAGAAAAAGCAATTTATGATTTCTTAAATCAAAGATTAAATACTAATATAAAAATACCAAATGTAAAATATTCATATTTTAGTGATGATATTTCTATATTAGGTTATAAAGAAATAAAAGGAACTTTTTTAACA
>JAEDGC010000139.1 GCA_016297695.1 Bacilli bacterium | reverse complement strand
TTACTAATTAATAAAACATAATTAATGAGACATTTTTACTAATTAGTCACAAAAAGATATTTTTTATTTGCTAAAAAGATTTATTTTTTTAAATCAATATGATATACTTTAATTATCATAAAGAGGTGTTTGACTATATGTTTGGAAAAATTTTATTTATAGGTGAAAATATTGCTCATGTTCAAAATTTAGGTAGTAGTAATGCGGCTGCCGATTTAATGAATGTCAATGTTATTTTTGAAGCTCCAGAACAACGTATTTTAGGAGAAATAACTGAAGTTAATCCAGAATTATTCAAAATCCGTTTTTTAGGTGAATATATTGATGGAAAATATGTTAATGGTGTTATTCGTAAACCATTACTATCTTCTAAGATAAGAATTATTAATAATGAAGAATTAATGGAAATTGTTGGAAAATTATCAGATAAATCTTTTCTCCTTGGTAGAAGTGCTATCTATAAAAACTTTAATGTTTGTCCTTCTATCAATGGTATTTTTTCAAATCATTTTGCTATTTTTGGAAATACTGGTAGTGGTAAATCATGCGGTGTAGCTAGAATAGTTCAAAATTTATTTTCTAATCCGTATTTAACTTCTTATAATGCTAATGTATTTATATTTGATGCATATGGTGAATATAAAAACGCTTTTAGTTCTATTAATAAAATTAATTCAAATTATTCATATAAATTTGTAACTACTAATCCAGTTGATAATGATGATTTTTTATTACAAATACCTGTAAATTTATTAAATAATGATGATTTTGCCTTATTATTACAAGCAAGTACACATTCTCAATTACCAATAATTGAAAGAACACTTCGTTTGGCTAAGATATTTTCTCAAAATGATGAAAATGCTAGAAAGTATAAAAACCATCTAATAGCTAAGGCTTTGCTTTCAGTATTGTTTTCAAATCAAACAACTAGTGCAAAGAAAAATCAAATATTTACAATAATTGAAGTATGCCATACTGAAGATTTTGATTTTGATACACAAATAAATGGTTTAGGATATTCTAGAACTTTTTCTGAATGTTTTGAAATAGATTCAAATGGTTACTTTGGGGAAAGTGTTCTTATTACTGAATATATTTTAAAAAATATTGAAGATCGTTATGAAGAATGTGAAGAACCAAAAGAATATTCATTCTCTTTAAAAGATTTTGCTCAAGCATTAGAATTTACCTTAATTAGTGAAGGATTTCAAAATAATACTAATTTATATGATGATGCAATTATACTTAAAGTTAGAATTAATTCAATAATCAATAGTAAAGTTGGTAGCTATTTTGTAAATAATGGTTATGTAACTTTGGATAAATTTATTGCCGATTTAGTCACTAAAAATGGACGTAAATCTCAAATTATTAATATAAATTTAGAAGATGTAGATGATGTTTATGCTAAAGTAATGGTAAAAATTATGGCAAGAATTTTATATGAATTCTGCAAAACTAGACAACAAAGAGCGACAATTCCATTCCATTTATTTTTAGAAGAAGCTCATAGATACATCCAAAAAGATACTGATACGTTTTTAATTGGTTATAACATATTTGAACGTATTGCTAAAGAAGGACGTAAATATGGTACACTTTTAGGTATTATTTCTCAAAGACCAGTAGAACTTTCAGATACAGTTATATCTCAAGTTTCTAATTTCTTAATATTTAAGATGACCCATCCAAAAGATATTAAATATATCGAAGAAATGTTGCCAAATATTTCAGCAGATGTTATTGAAAAACAAAAAACATTACAGCCTGGTACTTGTGTAGGGTTTGGTGGAGGATTTAAAATACCTATGATAATAAAACTTGAAATGCCTAATCCAACTCCATATTCATCAAATGCAGATGTATCTAAATGCTGGGCTATTAAGCAAACAATTTCAACTAATATTAATCCAAATGGCACACAAAATACCAATGTAAATCCAATTAATAATACTAGTAGTCAAAAATCTATTGCAGAACAATTAAATTCAATATCTTCATTAACTACTAGTAATTTAGAAACAACTCAATATTAGAGTTGTTTTTATAAAATAATGATGAAGTAAAGTAAATGTTGGAAAATTTTAAGAGAAAATACAAGTTATATAAT
>JAEDGC010000138.1 GCA_016297695.1 Bacilli bacterium | reverse complement strand
TTACTATTTTTCTTCCAGCTTCTATTATATCATTTTTTTTGAATCAAGAATAGTCTAATTTAACTTTTAATTATTTAATTATTTAACAAATAAATCTATGGTGGGATACTTTAACATTTGCCTGATTTACCTTAGCATAATGTAAAGTAGTATCTATTTTCGTATGTCCTAAAAGTTGTTGAACTTGTTCTATTGGCATACCTTTATCTATTGCCCTTGTCGCTAAAGTTCTTCTAAATTTATGGGGATGTACTCTTGGTAAATTAAGTCTTTCACCTAAATTTCTAAGCCTTATTTCAACACCAGAAATATTTAGCCTATTATATGGTTTCAACAATGAAACAAATAATGCTGGATTATCATCATTTCTATTACTAAGATATTTTTCTAAATGTAATTTTGTTTTAGCATCAAAATACACCTCTCGTTCTTTGTTTCCTTTACCTAAAACTACACAAGATTGATTAATAAAATCTATATCATCAATATTTAAATTTACAAGTTCCCCGACCCTTACTCCAGTAGAAGATAAGAAATCAACTAATGCTAGGTCCCTAATAGTTTTACACCCATCTCTTAATTTTTCAATATTTTCATCGCTATATGTTTCCTTTATTATTGTTTGAGTTTTAATTCTATGAATTCTACGAATAGGACTTTTTAGAATATAGTCTTCACTTTCTAGCCAAGAAAAAAAACTAGATAATATTCTCCTTATATTATCTATCGTAACATTTCCACAATCATTGATTGATTGATAACTTACTAGATATTCTCTTAAATCATTGGTATCGATCAATTTTACATTCTTATCTATTTTATTTAACATATCATTAATGGTTTTACTATAATAATCTATTGTTCTAGGAGAACAACCCTCTAATTTCTTAGATGATAAAAAAAGTCCATTATAATCAATATTATTATTTAAGGCATTTTCTTTTTCAATAAAATCTATATTACAAAGTGTACAAATAAGATTCTTTTTTAATTGTTCTAGTTGATAATTATTTAGGTAATTATTCATATCAGCAACAATACTATTAATTAATTTATCTTTCATTAGTTATAGTCCTTTTCATTATTTTGAAATAACTTACTAAATTCTTTTTGTGCATCTTCCATTTCATCATTAATTTTTCTAATAGCATTCTCAACTTGATATCTATTTTTAAATTTTGATTTAGGATTACTATTTGATAAATAGTTTTTTAATATATTAAATCTGCTTTTTTTCTTATTTTTTAAATAATCATTTAATATTATTTCTTCTATGATTTTATCTTCATTAATATGATTTTTCTTTTTGCTTTTATAATAATAATTTGCATGATTAACAATTGCATTAAATACATAGTTATCTAAATATTCTTTTTTTGTATCTATTAAAGTTGTATCTATTTTATTATTTTTAATATTATTATCATTTGATATTTTCTCAAAATAATTATTTATTTCAGATAAACACTTTTTAAAGTTTTTATATTCATTTTGGAATTCAGGATTCTTTTTAGAAAATATATATTTTTTTATATTCTTAGTTAAATCTTTTATCTCTTGTTCTTTAATAGAATTGAATTTAATTCTATTAGTATTATTATGTCTTTTTTCATATAACAATTTACCTAATCTTAAAATATTTTCTTCTAAAATTAAATCCTCCTTATCCCTTAATAAAAAGTTCTTTTCTCTAGGATTAAAATATTTTTTTAACTCTTCTATTTCTTTATTAGTTTCTTTTAATAAAGGTGTATATATTTTTTCTTTTTCAATTATGTGTTCTACTTCATTTTTTAAAAAGTTTATTTCATCTTCAGATATAATGCCTACTCTTTTATATCCTACTTTTTTACCACAATATTGAAAATTAGGTTCTTTCTCAATAAATGAAAAATGAAAATGTAAATTATCCGTATCAGTATGAAGTGATAATTGATAACTCATTTTATTAATATCTTTATATCCACATTTTTTTAAAAACATTGGTATAACTTCTTTTACCATTAATTGCTCTAATTTATGAATTTCAATATTCTCATTAATATAATCATTATTAAAAGAAACAACACACTTTGATAAATTAGAATTATTTATATATTTAGCATATTGTTTCTTTCTTTTTTCTATATCT
>JAEDGC010000137.1 GCA_016297695.1 Bacilli bacterium | reverse complement strand
ATATATTAAAAACTTTAGCTAAACCACAAATGAGCATGTTAATGATAATGAAATTGTATTATTAGGGGTGGTGAGACAATGACATGTAGAAGGAAAACTAAGAGCGAACGTGAGCTAGTAGCAGATATAAACAAAGCATTCCTTAGCTTCTGTAAGACTAGGGAATGCAGAGACTGTGAATATAATAAAGGATATCTTAACTGCAAGATAGCGTATATAGCTGATTTATTAAATAAATATAAGGGGGAATAGTAATATGGAATTAAAAGACTGGGGATTAAGTCAATTAGGAATGGATATATGGGCTAAGAAATACCAAAATAACGGAGAAAGCTTCGAAGAATGGTTAGATAGAGTTAGTGGTGGAGACAAAGATGTTAAACAATTAATAGTAGATAAGAAATTCCTATTTGGAGGCCGTATATTAGCTTCTAGAGGTGTTACAGATAGAAAGGTGACTTATAGTAACTGCTATGTATTACCACAAGTAGAAGACAGCATAGAAGGTATATATGAGACATGTAGGGATTTAGCTAAGACATTTAGTAGGGGCGGTGGCTGCGGAATAGATATTAGCAAACTTAGACCAAACGGAGCTCCAGTAAATAATGCAGCAAAAACTACTACAGGCCCAGTGAGCTTTATGAGTACATTTAGTCAAGTATCTGAGACAATAGCTCAGAATGGAAGACGTAAACATTAATATATTATTAACCGAAAATGATAGAGTAGGTTAAGGAGGGGTAATAATGAAAAGTAAATTAAGTTTTAAAGAAGCATATTTCCTTATAAGTCATGGGTTATCTAGTAGAGACAGTGAAAAAATAACTGGTATAAGTAGTAGTACAATAAACCTTGTAAATAAAAATTATGGATTAAATAAAGCATTTAATAAAAATAAGCTAGATAATTACAGATTTAATAAAATAGATACTAAGGAGAAAGCGTATGCTTTGGGATTTATATTAGCAGATGCTGGTATTGATAATAAATTAAATGTAGATTTACAGGTAAGTATTGACGACAAAGAAGTGATTGAATTTATAAGTAAAGTGATAAATTCAAGAGTATTTGACAACTATAATATAGATAGAAAACGAAGACAATTTCCTCATAGCAGAACAAGCAAAAGGATAAAGGATATAACCAAATTTACAGGAGGAAAGCTTAAAAAGGACAGACATTATCCAAGAATATCGAAAGATCTAGAACCATATTTATTACAAGGATTTTTCGATGGAGATGGATGCATAACATGGGGACGTAGAAAAGATCGAAACAGATTATGGCACAAAGTATCCTTTACATCAAGTTTATCTATATTAACAGGACTTCAACAATACTTATACAAACAGGATATAGTCACTACCGTTAGACCTAAAAGCAATGAAAATTGTTTTGTACTAGAATTTGCTAATAAAAAAGATATACTAAAGTTTTATAACTTAGTTTACCAAGATAAAGATTTCATTATCCTTAAACGTAAATATATTAAATATAGCGCACTGCGTCTTGAATTGGAAGAAAACGGTGAAGGTTACGAAAGTAAATAATACCGTGCCGAGCCTACAGGGTAGGAAGGTGTAGAGACTAGGCGAGAGGTAAGACATTACCTCTTAATAACGCCAATAGTATCCAAGATCAGTAATGATTAAGAGATAGTCCAAATAGGGAGCGCTAATGATCAGCATGGATTGTAATCACCCGGACATAGAAGAGTTTATAGATGCTAAGAATAATATAGATAAGTTAAATGGATGTAACATATCAGTACAATGCGATGGCAACTTTATTAAAAATAGCCCACTTATGCATAAGTTAGCTGAGAACAATTGGAATGTAGGCGAACCTGGAATACTTTATTGGGATAATATAAATAGCAACACATTAATGAGTGAATATATAAAGAATGGCGAATTTAGCTTCGCAGGCGTAAATCCTTGCGCAGAGCAGCCTTTACCAGCAGGTGGTAGTTGCTTACTAGGAGCTATAAACTTATCAGAATTTGTATTATCACCATTTACTGAGAATGCAGCGTTTGATCTCCTTGAATTTGATAAAGCAGTAAGAATAGCAGTTAGAGCACTTAATGACGTATTAGACGAAGGATTAGAGCTTCACCCATTAGAAAT
>JAEDGC010000136.1 GCA_016297695.1 Bacilli bacterium | reverse complement strand
CAATTGAAAATCCTATTTTTACAAAACAAGAATTAGAAGATTTTTATTTTGGTGCAAATGGCTTGAATAATACAATAAATAAATACATAGATATAATGGAGTTACAAGATTATATTATCTCTAAAACACAACTACCATTTATATTAGATAAATATATTATATTAAAAATGTTAGGATTAAGTTTAACTGATTATAATACAATATTATCGGATGCTGTTAGTGGTGTTAATGCAAGAGATGAAAGAATATGTAATATATTTTTAGACATTGAAAATATGATCATAAGTGATAGAAATTCAAGTGCAGAAAATGGCACAAAAAATGCTAAAGCAATTGATACCATTAATCGCTATAATAAAGAGCATGGTGGATATGGAATTTATGCTGTAAATGATAAAAACAAGCAAAATGTTACTAAAGAAATTTATCTTGTAAGTGGCGAGGAAGTTGAAAAGAAATTAGCAAATAATTTTGGTTTTTCTAAACAACTGGAAAATAAGAGCGAAGAAAAAGGTAAAACAAATGGGAAATAAATATTTATATGTTAAAAATTATTATCTGGAGGAATAAATGAAATACATAAAAAGTCCAATATTTTATATGGGCAATAAGTATGATTTACTTCATGAATTAATACCAAGATTTCCCAAAAAAGAAGAAATCAATACTTTTATTGATTTGTTTGGTGGGGGGGGAACAATCAGTTTAAATGTTCCTTATGAAAATGTTATATATAATGAATTAAATAATAATATAGTAGAATTATTAAATATGTTTATTATTAATAAGAGTGAAGATTTAATTGCTCATATAGAGAAAAGAATTAAAGAATTTGATTTGCCACATTATAGCCAAGATATTAGAGTAAAAAGTTATGATGAAAATGAAAAAAACAAATATGCAGATAATTATTTGAAATTTAGAGATTTTTATAATAAAAGTGATAATAAAGATTATAAGGATTTATATACATTAACTTTTTTTAGTTTTTGCAATTTAATACGATTTAATTCTAAATCTGAATTTAATATGCCTTTTGGTAATCGTTGTTTTATTAAAGAACATGAAACAATTATTAACAATGCTTATAATGTTTTACAAAACAAAAATATAACATTTTCAAATAATAATGCATTTAATATATTAAAAGATATTAAAAATAATAATGATAATATTTTTATTTATTGTGATCCACCATACACAAATACTACTGCAATTTATAATGAACAAAAAGCATTTGGTGGTTGGTCTATTGAAGATGATTATAAGTTGTTTGCTGAACTTGATAGAATTGACAAATTAGGTGTGAAATTTGCCCTATCTAACGTTTTAGAAAATAAAGGTAAAATTAATAACCATATTTATGAATGGGCAAATAAAAACAAATATCGCATTATTTTTTTAGAAGATAAACAATATGCTAGTTTAGGCAAAGGAAATGCTAATTCTAAAGAGATTTTAATAACAAATTATGAACCACCATACAAGAAATATAATATTTTTGATTTCTTATAAAAAAAGTATTGACAATGTTTTTTGAATAATGTATAATGTATGTGGGTGTTATGAAAAACACCTAGAAAGGTAATATATAATAGGTGAATAATATGAAATATGGTTATATGAGAATATCAACTTCTTTTGAACAAACAAAAGATAGAAATCAAAAATTTGATAGACAATTAATGATTTTAAAAGAATATGGAATTAAAGAAGAAAATATTTTTCAAGATAGAATTAGTGGTGGAGTTTCCACAAAGAATAGACCACAATTCGATTTAATGATGTCAGTCTTGAAAAGTGGCGATATGATTGTTGTTAGTGAAATGTCAAGATTTTCAAGATCATTACAAGATTTAATTGAAAGTGTTAATAAATTAACTGCAAAAAAAATAGGAGTAACATTTATCAAGGAAAATATTATAATTGATGATAATGGATTAAATCCTATGAATAAATTTATATTTCAGTTATTTGGTGCATTTGCTGAATTTGAAAAATCATTAATTGCTGAAAGAGTAAAATCTGGTATGCAAGCCTCAAAAGCAAAAGGAACTAAATTAGGTAGTCCTACAAAATTAACACAAGAACAAGAAGAAAGTTTTAAAATCGACTACCTACAAGGAGTGGCATAT
>JAEDGC010000135.1 GCA_016297695.1 Bacilli bacterium | reverse complement strand
CCCGTTACCAGGTCAAGAATAATTATATATTTACTTTTATAAATTCATTTAAATTGTACCATATATTCCCAATTCTAAAAACATAGTCACCGTCTTTATTTACTTTTAATTTACTCTTATAAAGTATCTCTTCATTAAACCATTTATAAATAATGTAATCCTCTATTCCATACTCAATATTATAGATAGTAACTCCTCCAAAGTTGCTTAATGTACATATCCCCATAGGTTCATAATTATTTAATATTTCCCTTGACTCTTTTTTCCCTAACTTCATTTGATTACCTCCTATTAATTTATTTTATACTTAAATTATATACCATTACCTGGTAACCCGTCAAGCATTATATTTATGTATACAGTATTTTTTATTTATATCCTAATTGATAATAAATATCAGTTAAAAACTCTATTTCTTCAACGGTACATATATTACATTTATATCCTATAGAGTCAATAACCTTCATAGTACCTATTAGCACCTTATCCATATTAAATAAGACTAACATTATATATAAACCTATCAATAATAAATTCTTTTTCATTTAATAACCTCCTATTATTTTTATTAACTAGAACCCCTTTAAAGGGATTCTAGCTTTTTAGTATCCTCCATTGAAAGTTTGATTAATTCATTTACTCTTTTATTTGTTAGTGTATCAACTGTAAATATATCATATATTGTTGGGTCAACGTTCAATAATCCTTCTTTTAATTCTATTCCTTTGCTTTCTATTATTTCTATGTTACTAGCTAAAACTCTTAAAAGCCATTCCCTAATTGTTTCCATATATTTTTACCTCCTGTTTTTTATTTCTTATTATACTTATATTATACTGTATCTCATTTATATTGTCAACCATTTTTATAAAATTTATTCAAGTTTTTTAAATTTATTTTCAATGAAGAGGAATAAATTATTCCTCTTCATCATCTACAACTTCAATACCGCCCCCAAAAGTCCCTCCTAATGATTCAATAAAGTCTATGAACTGGTTTAAAAATTCCTCTTCAGATAATGCAACATCTACAATTCCTTTTAATTCAAATAACATATTATCAACCCCTTTATTTAATTTATACTTATATTGTATTCTACTTGACTAAAAAAGTCAAGTAGAATTTTAATTTTTTTATCTTTTAAAATAATAATCATTTACTATTTTATTTATTTCTATTCTTGTTTTTTCCTCTTCATCATTTAATCCTTCATTAATACCTTTTAAGCATAAACTATTTAAAACTTGTAGCACCTTATTTCTATACTCTTCATTTTCATTGAATTTTATTCTATCTATCATATTATCAACCCCTTCAATTTATTTTATACTTATATTGTATATTAACTAGTTTGTATTGTCAATTATTATTTTTATCATAGAAGGGAATTTTTTATTCCCTTCTATGTTTATTATTACCACTCTTCAAAATTACCATAGTTAGAATTATAATAGTCAAGTGTACATATATCCAGGTCAACTTCATTTCCTATTATGTTTATTTCTACTACATAAGGTTTACGTTTAATATATACCTTTGTGTCAACTTCATATTCTATATTGTCTAGTACCTTTGAAAGGCTTCTTTTACTAATATCATTAATCATTGGATTAAAGCACCAAAGGTTATACCCTAAATCCTCAATGTGTTGCTTTATTATTTGATAATGTATCATTTAATCAACCCCTCTTATTTAATTTTTATTATACTTATATTGTACTGTATCTAGTATCAATTGTCAAGTACTTTTTAGAATTTTTTTTATTTCCTTTTATATATCTTATTATACTTATATTGTATATCAATCCTGGTGATAAGTCAAGTGATTCTGAAAAGTTTTTTTGTATACATCTTTTGACTTCATTTTTCGACACCAGCTTCTTACATTATTTTTCGACAAACATCTCTCCCCGTCATTTTTCGACACCAGCTTCTTTGTCGAATAATATCGAAAAAAGCTGTCGATTCGACAGCGTTTTTCGTCATTCTTCGACAAATTTCTACAGCATTTGATATTCAGTGCGAAAAATGTTGTCGAAAAAGACTGTCGAATTTTAATTCGACAATTTTTTTCGACATAAAATCCATGCAGTGCGAAAATTGTTGTCGAAATTTATTGTCGAAAAAATTGTTGTCGAAATTTATTGTCGAAAAAAAATGTTGTCGAAATTTATTGTCGAAAAT
>JAEDGC010000134.1 GCA_016297695.1 Bacilli bacterium | reverse complement strand
TGACAAATATATAAAAATATGATATAATATACTATATAAATATAAATAATATTTATTAATTTAAAATGAAAGGGGGATATAATAATATATAATGTGGAATGAATTATCATATAATAAATATAATGATAATGATACATTTAGAAATAAAGAATTATTTGATTTAGATATAGATTATATACAATATGAAGATTATGAAATAGATATTATAAATAAATTAATCAAAGATAAAATTATTAAAGGTGAAGAATAAATGATAAGTAAGTATGGAATAAAAATCAAAAATTTTCAGGCAGGTGCTTTGTATCAATGTAATCTTGGTGTAAGGGAAAATTATGACTATACAAAGGCTATGTTTGCAAATAATCTTTTAATGTATCATTTGTTAGATAACGGATTAAAAGTAGACGAAAAGGGTTGGACTAGGGATATTATATGTATAGAATTTGATTATGGTTCAAGGTCTTATAGTGAAGAAATTAAACACTTAAACGCTATGATAGAAAATACAGATAAATATTCTGAAGAAAAGATAAATTTTTTTAAATCCTTAAGAACTAAAGCAGAAATAAATAAAGATTTATTTGATAAAAAGTCTGCTGACGAAATTAGAGAGATATTTTATCAAAATGGTGTTGAAATAAGACACGACATACAAAGAAAAAATGGAAAGGTAACAAAGCAAGAATTTATACATTATAAAATGTTATATCGTTCCACAGGAAAAGCCAAAGATGGTTCTTGTATGTTTATTTGTGATAGACTTTACGATAAAGCAATTAAATTTATTCGTATGGGATTAAAAATGCCAAAAGAAAATGCACCCATTGTTGAAATGAGTGCTTATAGTTCGTTGATTGCAAGTTCTATAGTTGGAACTATTAAAATAAATCCAAAAAATATATTAGTATTAAAAGATGTAGATAGTTTTTTTAAAACAAACATTATAAGTATAGAAACCAATGAAGAAAAACATTGTGTCGCCATACCTAAAAACAATTATGAATTAAAAAACACAATGTTTGACGGTCAAGGACTTATAGATGAAAGTATATTTCCTAATTGGGCTGAAGGTTATATTTTGTTAAGACATCATATGTGCAAGATGGCTTGTTTTAAAACTAAAATTAAAAAGTTTTTCAAGGATTATTATGGTGAACATTATGATAATGCTATAATAAAAGATATGTTTGGTAATGACCATTATGTAAAAGATATTGAGTTGATTACAACTGACAATGCTATGAAGTGGCTTAACAAAATGGGTCGGCTAATTAGAAATAATTAGTAAAAAATATTGGGTTAATAGTGGAAGGCTAAAAGATAAAATATTAATGAAAATATTGAGAAATGAGAAAATAGATGGAAATATGGAAAATTATAGATGATTATCCAGAATATGAAGTATCTACATATGGTAATATTCGTAGTATTGATAGAATTTTTATTGATTCTATTGGTAGAAAATATTATAAAAAAGGACAATTATTAAAGTTAAAACATCAGACAGACAAAGACGGATATACACAAATAATGGTTTCATTGTGGTCTAATAAAAAATATCACAGATTATTAGTGCATAGATTGGTTGCAAAAGCATTTATACCTAATCCTAATAATTTACCACAAATTAACCACAAAGACGAAGATTCAACAAATAATAATGTGGATAATTTGGAATGGTGTACTTGCAAATACAATATAAATTACAATAATTTAATTGAACGCAGGTCAAAGAAAAAATGTAGAAAAATAGATGTATTTGACATTGATAATAATTTTATAGAAACCGTTTCAAGTGGTATTGAGGCTTCTAAAAAGTACAAAGTTTCAAGGGGTTCAATATCTTCATGTTGTAATGGAAATATAAAATATGTAAAAAATTATATTTTTAAATTTCATTAATATTTTATCTCATGCTAACCATATACCAAGCCAAATGAATGACATAAAAGTAATTTGGAAGGTTCAACGACTAGGTGGTGAGTAGTCAAAACAATAATCCACCCACGAATGCCCAACACCTAAACAAGTAATGTTGTAGGTGAAGATATAGTCTGAACTTATAGGAAACTATAAGAAGTATAGGATAAAGAGCCTATACGATAACAAAATTGCAAATTTGATGTAGAATACAATTATTGGTGCGATAGAGTTTTTGAAAATGGGTGCAATTTTGGAATAGTTAAAACA
>JAEDGC010000133.1 GCA_016297695.1 Bacilli bacterium | reverse complement strand
AATGATTTTGGTATAAATAAAATGACGGAATTTGCAATTAAAACACTTTTCCAAAAATTATCGAACACTTATAACAAAAAAATTAATCATAGAGATTTAAGGATAAGTGGCATACTGTTTGCATATGATAATTACTTAAAAAGTAATGAATTGGAATTTTCTGTGAAAACATTAGAACAATTCTTAAATGATACGGATAGAAAAGGGGGTATAAGTTCATTATATAAACATTACAAAGATAATTATGTGGAGGTTTAAATATGTCAAAAGAATTATGGGAGAATTTAGCACAAATTAAAAAGAAAAAACAAGAAGTTAAACATAACATAAGTTTAACATTAGATGATGAAATAGAATTTATTGTAGACCCTGAAATAAAATACTTTACTGAGTGGGCACTTACAACTGTATCTCCTGCATTCTTTAAGATACCAGCCAGTAAGGGAAATCATCACCCTTGGTTTAGTCGTAAAGAATGTGGTTTAATAATTCATATTAAGTATGCTGTGCGTATAGCTAGAGAATTATTTAAGAACCCACTTATAACTAATTTCACACAAACTGAACAAGATATAATTATAAGTGCTTTATTATTACATGATATAGGTAAAGCTCCATTGAAGAATAGTCAAGGTGTATGGAATAGTTATCTTGGTCATGCTAGTATAGCTAGACATCATATAATACAATCTATAGATGACTGTGGAGACCCACGATTATTAGAGTTTAAACAAACTGATTGTTTTTATTTAATTACAATGGCTGTTAAATACCATATGGGCTTGTTTTTTGAGTATAAAGAGAAACCTGAATTTAATAAGATAAGCACGTTTGTTCATCTTTGTGATTATTTAAGTAGCTTAAAGGTAGTAGATTATATTGAGAGCTTATAAGAAGTAGATTTTACCTACTTCTTATTTTTTATGTGGAATATTTAACCAATTAAATCTATAATATATCTATAGAATAAATATAAGGAGGTACATTATGGAAGAAGAATGGAGAGATATAGTTGGTTATGAAGGATTGTATCAGGTATCAAATATAGGTAGAATTAAAAGTTTAAATTATAAACGTACTGGTAAAGAAGAAATATTAAAATTAATTCCTCATAATAATGGATACAAACAAGTCATGTTATCTAAAAATGGTAATAAAAAAACGTATTATATTCATAGGTTAGTCGCTGAAGCATTTATACCTAATCCATTAGGATTACCTGAAGTTAATCATATAATAGATGATTTTGAACATAGAAGTGATAATAGAGTAGAAAATCTTGAATGGTGCACTAGAGATTACAATAATAATTATGGTAATCATAATAAAAAACTAAGTGAAAATCATGCTGATTTTTCGGGCGATAAACATCCTCGTGCTAAAAAAGTAAGATGTATTACAACTAATGAAGTATTTAATACAATCAAAGAAGCTGGAGAAAAATATAATATTAAAAACACATCTAATATAACTCAATGTTGTAAAGGCAAACGCAAATATGCTGGTAAGCATCCTGTTACTGGTGAAAAATTAGTTTGGGAATATGTGGAGTGATATTATGAATGTAGATATAGAAACTATTCTTAAAGCTTTGAATAATTATGAAGATATACTAAATCCTGATGAACTTAGACATCTACCAATAAATATCAGAACAAGATTGGTTTTGAAGCGTGTTCATATAAGACAACTAGGTATGAAATTAACATTTAATAAAGAACCAAATCTGATAAACGAAGATTATGAAATTATAGAAGAAGCATTAATTTTTTATTTTTAATTAAAATATGTTTAGTATATAAATCTATGGGTATCTATATATTATAAATAAGGGGTGATGATAAATGGAAGATAAAGCTTTAGATTTAGTGAAAGAAGAAATAATCAAAAATTTTACAGCTTTTTGTTTTAGCCATGAGGACTGTATAGATTGTCCTTATTTTAATATGAATCAAGATATTGATTCTAATCATTGGTTTTTAGACAATAGAGATATTTGTGGGATAACATATACTTTAAATTGGATTAAAAATAAATAATAAATGGGGGTATAGGGGATATGATGAGGGAAGACTTGGTTGTTGATAATATGAATTTAGTTTACGGTGTGCTGAACAAGAGCTTTAAAAGTTATTTATCAAATCAAACTGTAAGAGAAGAATTAGTTGCTGTAGGTAATTTAGCATTATGTACCTCAGCACAAAC
>JAEDGC010000132.1 GCA_016297695.1 Bacilli bacterium | reverse complement strand
TACCTTTAGTCTTATACATATGACAGAAATAATCTGTAACTGCATATGACTTACCAGTCTCTCTTGAACCTAGCATTACATAAAATAAAGCTCAGTTGGCATTACCTAATATAGGTCTTAGGTTATACCATTCTGATTCATATTTGTGCTTTATTTGCTTTTCTTTGAATGTCTTAGATAGTTTTAATGTTCCCATTATAATTTAATCCACTCCCAATATTGACTACCATATGGGCCAGTAATTAATGTAAACTCATATGTTTCATTTTTAGTATTTGTATATCTATACTTATCATTAACAAATTCAAACTTACTATAGTCTACTTTTTCTTTCCAACCAATAACTTCTTTTCTTAAATCATGATAAGCTTGTTTATCCATATTTTTAATGCCTTTAATTAAATTCTCTGCACCAATTATAGTCTTATCAGTAAAGTCTGTTTTATGCTCAAAGATTTTAATAGCTTTTTTAGCTCTAACACTATTCTCTTTCATTAAAACCTTTACATTTGCTTCAAACATCTCTTTTGTATAACCAGCCTCCATTAATACTCTTTGATTATCATCATAATAAGTATCAACCATGGCTTGCGTTTTCTTGCTAAACTTAGTCATTTCTAACTAGTCTCCTTTTATTCTCATCAATTTTATATAAATTCTTAGTAGGATCAATCTTTTTAGTTAATTGTTTATATTCTGTAATATTTAATCCTATAAGATGTTGTTTTGGTACACCTCTAATAACAGAATTTTTAATATAACCCTGATTATCCAAATATAATCTATTAAATCTATCTGTATATAAATAACCCTCCATTTTAAGTGACCAACAACCTGCTGCAATACCAATTAACTCATCTAATTCTGGTATTCTTTCTACAGCCCCTAGAGAGTCTGTAACGCTAAATATTAGCTTATCTTTATATTTCTTAATTAAATCCACAATATATTTATTAGATTGTGCTATAACAGCAACTCTAATATAAGGATTTTTATTTTGCATAGTACCTAGCCATTTATTAAATCTACCTTTACGAGACTTTCTAGGAAGGCCATCTAATTTATTTATTTCATTTAATAGCTTATTACAAAATGCTGGGTTAGGATTATGCATTATAGGAAATATATAATCAGCGTAATCTCCTTCAAATACTACATTATCTCCACAATTATAACCGCCTAATCCGTTTTTAACAAATCCTATTTCATTCTTACCAACAATACCCTTTAATTTAGGAGGTACAGAAGTGTCTGGTAATGGATTTTTCATAAATACGCCTAACCAAGCTAAGTGCATATCATATTCATAACAATATACATTTTTTCCATTATATTTTGGATTTGACCAAATAATGCCTGAAGCATTAACTGTTGCTTCTGATTTATCTTTTACAACTCTTGGAAACTTTAATGCCTTGCCACATATAATAGATGAACGCATTACAGATTCCATTTGATCTAAATATCCATCCTCATATAACTCATTTAAATCTGTCTCAAAGCATCTAGTAACTATTTTATCAGAAAACTCGTTATAGACCAAATATGCTTTAGATATGTTTGCCCAAAGATAGGCTCTAGGACCTATATCTTTACCATGTGCAGTTTCATATAATATTTTTCTATTATCTACTGCTTTTAATAGACCGTTAAATTCATTTATGCTACATTGCTTAATTTCATGCTTTTTAATATCAAACATATTAAAACCATCTCCACTTCCAAACACCCTCTTCACAATATAATCTTTCTGCACATGCTACATAATAAGTTTTATTATAAATAGTTAATCTAATAACAGTCTCGTCTTTACAAATACCATATACACCGTTATCTTCCTCTGGCAATTCGTATAAGTCGTATTTAGCATCATTTTCTTTCTTACGTCTGTCAAACTCTTCAGTATTTTTCATAATAAATTCTATATTTTTTGGATCACCTAAATCTAAACCGTTCTCAACAAACCAGTCTTCTATCCAACCAAATATACGCTTGTTTAATTCTTCTTTAATATTCATTATTTATCCTCCTTATTTATGTCATAATATCTTAGTCTAGCTCTATATTGGCTAATACAGGTTCTCAACTTATGAGCAGCTACTCTGTCCTTGTTTAGCTTAGCCTTTTCATATAGCTCTGTATACTCTTTTAGTCTATCTTCATAAAAACTTCTATCCTTGTTTAACTTACACTTCATTAGCTTAGTATT
>JAEDGC010000052.1 GCA_016297695.1 Bacilli bacterium | reverse complement strand
GGGAAATACTTAACTTTGCGATGTTGAGTACTTACCCTAAATAATTAGTTCAGTACTTAATCTTTTGCAGATTGAGTACTATTTTTTTATACATAGAATCATTAAAGAGACTATTAATAAAATGATAATTAATATTAGAAATGAGATTAGTAAATCTTTTTTCTTCATAAATACCAAGCCTCCTTCCTATAGAAGTTGGCAAGTACTAAACAGTTAGTATTTCCTAAATAAATTATAGTAAGCATTTGTTTTGAAGCAATATTTTTCATATATTAAAAAAAAGAGCATTAAGCTCTTCCTGAATATTTACCATCTTTTGTAGAGATAACTATTTTTTCTCCTTGAGCAATAAATAATGGTACTTTTACAGTGTATCCTGTTTCAATTGTAGCATCTTTCATTGCATTATTTGTAGTATTACCTTTTACTGCTTCAGTAGTTTCTACTACTTCATATTCTATTTTTTCTGGTAAAGTAATACCAATAATTTCTCCATTATAATATTCAATTTGAATATCTAAATTTTCTTTTAAATATTTAATTTGATCCTCTAAAGTTTTAGCTGGAATTTCTACTTGCTCGTATGTTTCATTATTCATGAATACATAATTATCACCAGCACTATATAGATAAGTCATTCCAACTCTATCAATATGTGCTTTTTCAATTTTTAAATTTGTATTATAAGTATCTTCTACTATAGATCCAGTACGTAAATTTTTTAATTTTATTCTAACAAAAGCAGGACCTTTACCTGGTTTAACATGTTGGAATTCAATAATTTGACATAAATTTCCATCCATAATTATTGTCATACCATTTTTTATATCATTAATATTTATATTCATAAACTCACCCTTACTTATTTGTTGTTCTTCTTAAACATTTTTTAACTACTTTATTATTATCTTTGATTTGATTTTTCACAGAAACTTTTTTAGAAAAAGTAACAATTGGTTCTTGACTTTGCATCTGAATTAATTTTGGATAATCAATCGTTGATATAAAGCCATTATCATATGTTGGATAATTTTTAATCATAATTATTTAGCCAACTTAGTTTCTTTAAAAGTAGTTTGTTTTTTACATTTTGGACAATATTTGCTAATTTCTAATTTTTCAGTTGTATTCTTTTTATTTTTAATAGTAGGTCTTCTATTAAAACCACATTCAGTACATTTTAATCCTAAGTATGCTCTATTTTCATTTTTTGCCATTTTTCTTGCCTCCTTTTTTCACACATTAGTATTTTACCAAACATTTATATATTTTTCAAACAAAATATAGATAAAATCGACATTTTTAGTATTTATCATATATTAATTTAGTTACATCATTACTTAAATACCTATTTATATAAGCCATATTACCCTTTTTTCCATCATAATGTCCTATATTTGGACTAACAACTACAACTGTATATTTTGGATTATCATACGGTGCAAACATGGCATATGTTGAAGTAATAGTTTTTACATCATTAACACCATCATTATTTAAATCTAAAAACGATTCACTTGTACCTGTTTTACCTGCTGGCTTATAAATAGTATTTGTATAACCATATCCAGTGCCTAAAAATAAAACTTGTCTTAATCCTTCTTTTATTCTTTCATAATATGAATCATCCATATCTATTTTATTTAAAATACTTGGCTTATATGTATAAATTGTCTCATTATTTTGATTAGTAATATAATCTACTAAATTTAATTTATAACGATTACCATTATTTGCTATCGTATTCATATACTGCCCTAGTTCTAATATTGTATATGTATCATATTGTCCAATAGCTAAATTTAGTAATAAATCCCCAGCTATTTTTTTACCCTTTAAACCAGTAGGTTCATTAGGTAAATCAATACCAGTAGTATTTCCAAGTCCATAGGAAGCAAAAGTACTTCGATATAAATTAAAATTATCTTCATTAACATCAAATTTCATATTATATGTATAATTATTCCCAGTAGATTTTATTGCAAGGATAAATTGATAATAATTAGAACTTGTTTTTAATGCTGTAATATCATCTACATATCCTAAATCCTTATATGAACATTTCTTTGGATTTAAATATAATTTAACACAAGAATCTTTAATTTTTTTACCAATATCAATTAAATTATTTTGATACCCGACGGTCATTGATGCTCCTTTTATTACACTTCCTGGAGTAAATGAAGAATTTAAAATATTTAATGACGTATCACTAAAAACATTATCATTTAATAATTGTTTACCAGCCATTGCTTTAATAAGACCAGTTTTAGAATCAATAACTAAAACATAACTTCCATTATAATATTTAGTATTAGCCATATTTTTACCTTTTATTATATTATTTTTTATAATTTCATTTATATCATTTTGCATATCTATATCAATTGATAAATGCAAATCATTTCCCGGTATACTTTCTTTTATAAGCGTCAATGTTTTATCATTATTTAATTTGTATATTGCTTTTTTTCCTTGTAAATATTCATCATATTGATATTCCAAATTAGAAATACCGACGATATCGGTAAGTTCATATCCTTTTTTTAAATAATAGTCTTTATTTTCTTTAGAAATATTTCCAATGGTTCCAAAAATATCTTTTAAAGTATCATAATTATATTTTCTTACCCAAGTCATTTCTCCAGTGATACCCTTTATATTCATTTCTATAATTTTAGCAAATTCATCTTCATTAATATTTTTAGCAATTACTTTTTTATCATATGAATAACCTTTATTCATTAAATTATAAATTTTAGCAGCTTTTTTATCTAATTCACTGAATTTATTTAATAATTCTTCATCTATTCTTTCATATTTTAATTTATTTAAATCATAATTAGTTATTTTTCTTTCATTATATAACTGATATTCATTATTTTTTATTAAATCATAACCATCATTATTTAAGACAAGATAGAATTTTTTTAATTCATAAATATTAGCATCTAGTATATTACTAATATTATTTGCTAATATATAAGCTATTTTTACTTCTTCTTCTGTACTAATATTACTTTTATTGTATACAATAGTCTTAATTCCTACATTATCTACTAATACTTTATTATTTATATCAAGTATTCTACCTCTGGGAGCTGAAAGTCCACTTACTTTTATATTTGTTTTATAATCTAAAACACTTTTATAGTAATTATTTCTAATAACTGATAAATAGAATATACGAATAATAGCCACTAAGAATATTGTACCTAGGAAAAAAACTATTTTTTTCAAATTAATCACCATTATTAGTATTTTATTTTATATAAAAAACATACAATATTATAGGTGATTTTATGTATAATATTATTGAAAGATACATTAAAAATTTAAGCAAAGATCAAATAAATAACTTTGCTTTAAAAAACAATGTAAATTTAAGTGGCTTAGAACTAGATTTTTTATATGTTTTTATCAAAAAAAATTATAAAGAAGTTTTAGCTAATCCTGAAATTTTAAATCTTGAGAGATATAAAACAAAGTTTTCCGAAGAAAACTTTATTAAAATCAAAAAAATATTTAATGAATATTTAACAAAATATAGAGCTTATTTATAATATGTTTTAATATCTTCAAAAAGATTTGAATTAAAATTATTATTTTTAAACATTTCTATTTCAAATTTATATGGAGGATATAATCTATTTTTATCTTCAACATTTTCTCCAGTATAAGGTGTTTCTAAAATTTTAGGAACATCTTTTAATTTTTCATGCTTTACTATGTAATTTAATGTATCAAATCCAATAGTGCCATATCCAATATTTGCATGTCTATCTTTATGGGATAAAATATCATTTTTACTATCATTTACATGAACACATTTAATATTATCTATTCCAATGTTTTTATCAAATAAATCTAAGTATGCATCAAATTCTTTTAAATTTACACCAGAATCATTTAAATGACATGTATCTATACAAACTCCTATTCTATCTTGATTTTCTACATTCTTTATAATATACTTTATTTCTTCAAGTGAAGAACCACATTCACTTCCCTTACCAGCCATAGTTTCAAGTAAAATCATGCACTTAACGTTGTCACTCAAAATGAAATTTAGTGCTTCAATAATGTTATTTAAGCCTTCTTCTTTTGTATAATTAACTGCACTTCCAGGATGTAAAACCATATATTTTATTCCTAGTACATCACATCTTTCTAATTCTTTTTTGATGAAACTTATACTAAAATTCCATTTCTCATCATCACTTTTATTAGCCAAATTAACAATGTAAGGCGCATGGCAAATAACATTATTTATATCAATATTATTTTCAAGCATTAGCTTTTTAGCTTCTTCAACATAATTTATATTAATATCTTTTCTAATAGTATTTTGAGGTGCACCAGTATAAAACATAAAAGTATTTGCACCATAACTTATTGCTTCTTTGCAACATGACAAAAGTTGTTCATTTCCAAATGACACATGACATCCTAAAATCATAATAATTACACCCTCTAACAATTAAATTATATCAAAATATTTCTTAATTGTAAAAAGATTAATTTTGTGTTACAATAATGGCGATTTGGAGGTTGACAAAAATGGAATTACCAAAAATTAAGATTTTAGATGAAAAAAATAAATTACTCCACAAAAAAAGCGTTGATGTGAAATTTCCATTAAGTGATAAAGAAAAAAAAGATATAAAAGATATGCTTTTATATTTAAAAATGAGTCAAATAGATGAAGAAAGAGAAAAATATAATTTAAGAGCTGGTATGGGACTATCTTATGTTCAAATTGGAGTTTTAAAAAGAATCTTTGTTGTAGTTGATGAAGTTGAAGAAAATAAATTTGAAAATTATGTAGTTATTAACCCTAAAGTATTAAGCATGAGTGAAGAAATGGTTTATGTTGGTGAAGGTGAAGGATGTTTAAGCATTAATCGTGAAACAGAGGGAATTGTTCCAAGACATGCAAGAATGACCATTGAGGCTTATGATGAAGAAGGAAATTTATATACTATTCGCGTAAGAGAAGAACTTGCTATTTGCTTCCAACATGAAATGGATCATTTAGATGGAATACTTTTTACTGATAAGATAGATAAAAACAATCCATTTAAGGATGCTGAAATAATGCGCGAAATATAAAAAATGTGAGTTGTATCACATTTTTTTATTTGTTTTTAGAATCAATAACTATTGTTATAGGGCCATCATTTTGAATTTCTACTTGCATGTCGGCTCCAAATATTCCTGTTTTAACCTCTATATTTTCACTTAAAACTTCATTGAATTTATTATAAAGTTTAATTGCTTCTTCACTTTTTAATGCTTTTATATAAGATGGACGATTACCTTTTTTAGTATCAGCGTATAAAGTAAATTGACTAATTGATAAAATTTTACCATTAGTTTCTAATATACTTTTATTCATTACTTTATTCTCATCATCAAATACTCTTAAATTAATTATTTTATTAACCATATATTTAATATCATCTATCGTATCATTATATGTAAAACCAACTAAAATACAAAATCCATTATCTATTTCATTAATTAACTTATTATCTACTTTAACACTACTTTTTTTGACTCTTTGAATAACTACTCTCATTATTTAATCGCTACTTTCTTAACAAACGAAAAATTATATAAGTCATTAATAAAATTATTAAGTTCAAGATTATTTTTAACTTTAACTGTTACATCATAAATGATTTTATCATCACTTTCTTTAGTTTTAATTGATTCAACAAAAACACCTTTGATACTAGCTTTTTGTACTATATCAAGCAAGTAATTACCACCAACAATCACTTCTATCATCAAATCAGAATGATAATAATCTTCAACTGTATCATTCCAATTAACTTCAATTAATCTTTCTTTTTTATTTTTTACATTTTCACAATCTTTTTTATGAACTGTAACACCCTCACCTTTGGTTATATATCCTATAATTTTGTCACCTTTTACAGGTTTACAGCATTTAGCAAGATTAATTCTTATATCATCGTTACCCGCTACTACAACATTACTTTTATAATTAATTTTACTAACAACACTATTGCTTACTCTTTCAATTAAAGCATCTGTAACTGTTTTTTTATCATCTTTTGTAAGATTTATTATATATCCTACAGTATAACGAAGAGTTCCAATAGCAAAATATAAATCATCTAAATTATCAAGTTTCAAGTCCTTTAATATTTTTTCAATACTTTCATCATTTAAAACTTCATTAAAACTTAATTTTTTCTTTCTTAATTCTCTTTCAAATATTTCTTTTCCACGTTCAATATACTCAATTCTATCTTGTTTACTAAAATAAGACTTTATTTTGTTTCTTGCATGAGAAGTTTTAACAAAGTCTAACCACTCTTTACTTGGAGTTGAATTATTATTAGTTTTAATTGATACTTTTTGCCCATCTTGTAGTTCATAATTTAGTGGAACAATATTGTCATCAACTATGGCTCCAACCATTTTATCTCCAACAGCTGAATGAATACGATATGCAAAATCTACTGGTGTTGCTCCACTTGGTAATTCTACAACATCACCTTTTGGGGTAAAAACATATATAACATCATTTAATATTTCATTATTTACTTCTGTAACAAATTCATTATCATCTTTTGAAGTCTCTATCATGTTTCTAAAAATTTCTAATTTTTGTTCCATGATACTTTGAATTTTCTTAGTTCCCTTTTCTTTATATGACCAATGTGATGCAATACCTTTTTCAGCTATTTCATCCATTTCATGAGTTCTAAGTTGAACCTCAAAACGATATCCCCCAACACCATAAATTCCAGTATGTAATGATTGATACATATTTTCTTTTGGCTTGGCAATATAATCTTTAAATCTTTTAGGTATTGGATGATATTTAGAATGAATAAGTCCAATTGCAGTATAACAATCACTTTCTGTTTCTAAAATAACTCTTAATGCCAAAATATCATAAATATCATTCCAACGTTTTCCTTTATTTAATTTAGTATAGATACTATAAACACTTTTTAATCTTGATTTAATTTTAAATTTTAAACCATGATCTATTAATAAATCAGATATTTCATCTTCCATTTGATTTAATACTTCTTTTAAATCTGTTTCACTTTCTTGTAATTTACTTTCTATTTCTTTATATATATCATTTTTAGTGTAATATAAGCATAAATCTTCTAATTCACTTTTAAAATAATTTATTCCAAGTCGATGTGCTATAGGAATTAGTACCATCATTGTTTCATGAGCTTTTTTCTTTTGCTTTTCTGGATCAAGTGCCCAAATAGTTCTCATATTATGTAATCTATCAGCAAGTTTGATAAAAATCACTCTAATATCAGATGCAAGTCCAACTAAAACCTTTCTTAAATATATTGCTGAAGATTCTGAATCATTAGATAATTCTAATTTATTTATTTTAGAAATTGTATTAACTATGTCTGCCACAGTTGCTCCAAATGTTTCTTCAAGTTCTTCTTTAGTTTTATCACCATGATTTATAGTTTCATGAAGTAACGCAGACATTATTGTTATATAATCTACATTTAAATCACTAAGTATATATGCAACATTTAAAGGATGAGTTATATAATCTTCCCCTGAAAGTCTTTTTTTATCTTTATGTGCCAAGCTTGCATAAAGATATGCCTCTTTTATTTTTTCTAACATTTCTTCATCATAACTATTTTTTATTTTATTAAATAATATATCATATGTTATATTTTCTATTTCTTTTTTCATTATTATTTTCACCTTATTCTTCGTGTAAATTTGTTCTTGATTCTGTTATTTGACGTGCAACATATCCACCTATTAAGTCATTATCAGTATTTAATATATCACTTACCATATCACCCAAAGTTAAATTAGTAGAATTTTGCCAAATATTTTCTTTAATATAATTCCAAATATCTATTTCCTTTACATAAGTATATTTTAAACTATTCATTTCTCTTCTTTTAGATTTTAATGCTGGAAGCAATAAATTATATAAATCTTTTAAACTATTTATTTCATTATTCATGTAATCACGTCCTATATTTTTTTAAAACTCATATATTTATTATATACCATTTATTTAAAGTTTTAAAGGAGAGATTATGAAAAAGAACAAGTTTATAATGTCTACCATGATTCTCATTATTGGTGGAATGCTTACTAAATTTCTAGGATTTATAATTAAAATTATTTATACTCGTATTATTGGAGAAGATGCTATTAGTTTATATATGCTAGTTATGCCAACATATTCTTTACTTATAACTATTGCATCTTTAGCACTTCCAATTGCTATATCTAAACTTGTTGCTGAGGGCAAAAATAGTATTAAACTTGCCATTAATACAGTAGTTATAATAATATTTGTCAATTTTTTAATTATCACTACAATGTTTTTTACCGCTGATTTTATTGCTACATCTTTACTTAATGAACCCCGATGTAAACTATTATTGATTGCTTGTTCTTTAACCTTACCATTTATTAGTATTTCATCACTAATTAAAGGATATTTTTTTGGTAAACAAAAAGTTTATCCTTATGCAATATCAAATGTTTTAGAACAAGTTGTAAGGCTTATTATAATTTCATTAATATTACCTCTTTTAATTAAAAAAGGAATTATTTATGCCGTTTTAGGATTAATTCTTCTATCTATAATTTCAGAAATATCGTCAATAATTATCTTTATTTTCTTTTTACCTAAAAAATTTGTGATTCAAAAAAAAGATTTAATACCTAACAAAGGATACATAAAAGATATATTAGATGTATCTATTCCAACAGTTTCTTCTAAAATTATTGGTAATATCGGCTTCTTTTTTGAACCAATAATACTTACTAATGTCTTAATATTTTGTGGTTATAATTCCACATATATTATAAGAGAATATGGAATTTATAACGCCTATAGCTTAGCACTACTTACAATGCCCGGATTTTTTATTAATGCTTTATGTCAAGCAATTGTACCAGAAGTTTCTAAATACATGCATAATAAAAAAATGATAAGAAGAAGAGTAATTCAATCTTTATCATTTGCTTTTGCAATTGGTCTTTTTTCATCAATAATGATATTTTTATTTCGAGATACTTTATTAAGTTTAGTATATAATACCCAAAATGGTGGTAACTATATAAAAATACTAGCACCTATCTTTGTTTTATTTTATCTTGAAGCACCTTTAATGAGTACTCTACAAGCAATTGGAAAATCAATGTTAACAATGAAAATAACCACATTCGGAGTAATTATTAAACTTTCTTTTTTAGCTTTATTATCTTTATGTCACATTGGCATTTACAGTCTTGTATATGCTGAAATTATTAATATTATTGTTGTTGTTTTAATTAATGCCTTTTATATCAAAAAATATATATTTAGTTAATTCATTTTACTTCTTGGATGATTTTTCAAATATTCACTTCTTAAAACATCATTTGTTATATGAGTATATATACCAGTTGTAGATAAAGATTCATGACCTAATAATTGCTGAATAGTTTTAATATCAGATCCTCCATTTAACATATGAGTTGCAAAGGTATGCCTTAAAACATGGGGTGATATCTTATGCTTTATACATGATTCATTTACTATTTTATCTACAACATATTCTACTCCTCTTGTAGTAATTTTTTCTCCATTATTATTAAGTATTAAATATTCACTATTTTTTTTATCAAGCAATATTTTTCTAGAATCATTAATATATTTATTTAATATTTCTTTTAAATAATCCCCATAATATACTATTCTTTCCTTCTTACCTTTTCCATAAATATTTATAGTTTTATTTGCAAAATCAATATCTTTCATTTTAAGATTAACAAGTTCATTAACACGAACTCCTGTATCATATAAAATCTCTATAATACACCTATTTCTAAGACCTAGTGGTGTGCTAATATCAATTGCATCAAAGATTTTATTAATCTCTTCATAATTTAAAAAATCTGGTAATTTTTTATCTTTCTTAGGATTAGAAATAATCTTAAAAGGATTATTAAGGATTATTTTTTCTTCATTTAAAAACTTATAATAACTTCTTAATGCACTAAGATTTTTACTTATACTATTTTTTTTATATTTTTGTTCATCTAAGTATTTTAAATATTTTCTTATTATATTAGAATCTACTTTTTTATAATCAAAATTATTATTCTCTAAAAATTCTAAAAATTTAGTTATTTCATAATCATAACCTTTTATTGTTAAATCCGAATAATTATATTCATACTTTATCTTTTCTAAAAATTTTTCTTTCATATTATCACTAATATGATTGTATCAAAAAAATAAAAAAAATATAAGAATAAATCTTATATTTAATATTGTATATTATTTTTTATCTATTCTACCGCTTTCGCACCATTCGTCGCTAAAGCTCCTCAATATCTTTTGTTTCACAAAAGATAGATTAAAGATTACTAGATTGCGCGGCGGGACTAATACTCATTGCAATACGCACTGTCATTCGAAACAATCTGGCATTCAGCGCCAGCCGAATTATCCTCGCAAATCAAAACGCCAGACGATTCAACGTCGCAGGCGAAATCGCCATCGCTGCAATACACGTAATCGCTGTGAGAGCCGCAGCTAGCTTCACCAAATACTTCTTGGATATGATTTTGTTCCTCTTCCCAATTATTAAATTTGAAGCAAGCTAATTCTCCATTTCTTACTATACATACTCCTTTTTGACTTCCATCTAAATCTAATGCTGCAAATACATTTTTTCCTAATGTTGTATAATCTGTTGCACTACTTGTTGTTGGATCTCCAAAGGCAAAGTATGCTGGTACCCATGCAACTTTTTCTTGAATTTGTTCAGTATCTATTCCTAATGTTGCTTTAAATGTCTTACCTTGATAATCATTTTGGGGTGTATCTAAGTATTTATATTCTATTTTTAGAGTATAGTTTTTTGTTACTCCTGTATCTATTTCAACATTTGTTTTTAAATATGACTTTCCTGTATTTGTTGTAGGTAATGCTGTTTCTGCTACTACCTCTCCATTATCATCACTTAATGTATATACTAAATCTTCATTAAATTCATTTGTTATATTTTGCATATAAATATTATATGTTACTGCTCTATTACTTGTATTTTCTACACTAAATGTT
>JAEDGC010000051.1 GCA_016297695.1 Bacilli bacterium | reverse complement strand
CCCGCATAGCGGGTGGTTTAATTATGTTCCTATCCCGGAACATAATTAAAAAAGACCTATTTTTAAGGTCTTTTATATTCTATTTAATTTTTTATGTTTTTTGCTATATACAAATAAACCAGTAGCTGTTAACATTCCTAAAAAAGTATAAATATAAGGAACAATATTTCCAGTTTTAGGATTAGTACAATACTTATCATATACTTCTTTTGTAACTATATTCCCTTTATCATCAAAATATGTATTGTTAATAACTTGACATTTATGAACTTTACAAACTAATTCATAATTCTCTTTATTTGTTTCTTTTCCATCATTATCATAGTATTTACCATTTTCTTCTTTACATTTGTTGCATGATTTTTCATATTCTTCTTTAGTAACTACTTTCCCATTATTATCGTAATAAGTTCCATCGCTTAATACTTTACATATATTTTTTTCACATTCTTTTTGGTAAGTTAACTCGTCTGTTTCTTCACCTTTACTATTATAATAAGTACCGTCACTTAATTTTTTACATACGTTTTTAAAACATGTTTTTTCATAATTTAATTTAGTTGTTTCATTTCCATCTTTATCATAATACTTACCAAATGCATATTCGCAATGATATTTACATTGAGCATTATAAGTATCCTCATTAACGATCTCATTAGTATCTCCAATAAAAGTTCCATCTTCTAATATTTCACAAGGAGTTTTGCAATCTTTAATGTACCCAGATAAATCTGTTTTTTGACCATATTTATTATAATATTCATTATTTACTATCTTACAAGTATTATCTTTACAAATAGCTTCATATTGTTCTTTTGATACTTCATTACCATCTTTGTCAGTATATACTATTCCAACTTCTTCTAAGTTTCTTTCTTGACACGCTGGGCTACCATAGCATTCTTCTAAATATTTGGCGCGCGTTGTTTCACCACCAGATAATCCATAGTATTTTTGAGTATTTGAATCATAATGACAGTAAGAATTAGGCGTTATATATGGAACCCATGTTACTTTACAATCTTCGCCATTTTCAATTATTTCAAAAGAAACAGTAACAATTGGGTACTCAGTATTTGCTAAAAAAGATCCTGTTCTTTTAACTTCAATTTGATTATCACTATAATTAACATTAGTTACTTGCCAACCAGCTGCTGGTGTTATTGTACTTCCCTCATCAAAATAAAGTGATTTTAAATAAAATTTTATTGGTATACTAGGATAAGAGAATGTATAATCCCTATAAAATTTCAATCCAAATGTACAAACATTTTTTCCATTTACTTTTTCACAACTTTGTGTTGTTTCCATAAAATTAGCATTACTTTCAGCATTTACATTTTTAGCAACCATAAATATTGCTAACATACAAACTAATATAACTATAATTTTTTTCTTCATAATTTTTCTTCTCTTTCATCACACATTTTTTTATATCCATCTAGCTATATATATTTTTCTTGTTGTTTCTTCAATATATTTATCAAATAAACCAATAATAGCTTCTACTATAAGTGTTAATATATCTTTTCCTGTTTTCTTTATTCTAATAGTAAATAACTTATTTTTTACTTCATTTCGAAAAGCATAATCTTCAATATATGAATTTAAAACATGATCGATTTCTTTAACTAACTTTATATCTTCTAAATTATTTAAATCTGCTTTAAAAATAAAATCTTCATATATATCAACAAGTTTAGTGCTTATATTATCTCCCTCTTGAAAATCCATGTTCATGATTTTATAAAAATTTGGGCAATACTTTAAAACTAATTTATTTTTATTATCTCTCATTATTTACACCTACCATAGTATATATACATGATACAATAAATCAAAAAAGATATCAATATATTTTTGCAAAAAAAAGGAAGCTAAATTAACACGCTTCCTGTTTTTATTATGGACAATTAATTCAAAATAATACTTATTTCCTTTTTTATTTTATTTATATCATCTTCTAATAATAATTTTTCTAATTTTTCATTATTTTTGCCAACATTTAAAAGACTTTCGTAAGTATCTAATTTACTTTCAATATTTTTAATTTTTTTACCTATAGCACTTTTAGAAATATTATAATTGTCTGCTATTTCTTGCATAGATAAATCTTCTTCATAATAATCTGAAAAAATGTTTTTTTCTTCGTCTTTTAAAACTTTTTTATAAATATCAAATAATTTTGTATAATGTTCTAATTTTTTCATTAAATCATATCCTTAAATAATCCATAAATATAATTTTCTATATCAAATGTTTGCAAATCTTCCATTTTTTCTCCAAGTCCAATAAATTTTACTGGAATATTTACTTCTTCTTTAATAGCCAGTACAATTCCACCTTTTGCAGTTCCATCAAGTTTTGTTAATACAATTCCTGTAATATCAGTAATTTCTTTAAACGCTTGAGCTTGCATAATACCATTTTGACCAGTTGTTGCATCAATTACAAGCAATGTTTCATGAGGTGCATTTGGAATAAACTTACCAATAACTTTATTGATTTTTTCTAGTTCCTTCATAAGATTAGTTTTATTTTGAAGTCTTCCAGCTGTATCAATAAGTACAATATCCGCATTGTCTTTTACGGCTTTATCTAAGCCATCATAAATAACTCCTGCTGGATCAGTATCTTCTTTACCATAAAAAATAGAATCTGTTTTTACAGCCCAATCTTCCAATTGTTTTACAGCTCCGGCTCTAAATGTATCTGCTGCAATCATTGCTACTTTTTTACCCATCTTTTTATATTTATATGCAAGTTTAGCAATAGTTGTAGTTTTTCCTACTCCATTAACACCTACCATCAAAATAACTGTCGGCCCATCATTTTGAATATTTATTTTATCGCTAAGATTTTCACCATTAACATAAATTATGAATAATTCATCAACAATAACTTCTTTTAAATATTCTGTATCAGTAATATTTTCTTTTTTTACTCTATCTTTTAATCTATCGATAAAATCCATTACAGTTTTCACACCAATATCAGCCATAATAAGTAAATCTTCTAGTTCTTCAAAGTATTCATCATTAACTTTAGTATATTTATGACCCAATAAAGACAACTTTGAAACAAATTCTTTCCTAGTTTTTTCTAATCCTTTATCATAAGTTTCAATAATTTTTTCTTCTTCGTTATTATTTGGTTTTTCTTTTTTTGAAACAATATTTTTTAATTTATTAAATAATCCCATTTAAAAACCTCCCTACTTACTACAATTACCATTAACTGAAGCTGTATAATCATCATTGTTACTATCAAATGAAATAGTTATATTTTTATCTAAACAATAACCTTTATCATCTTCAAAATAATTAGAATCTTTTAATTTTTCTGGTGTATTACATTTATCTGTATCTTTAGTATCTAAATAACAAGTTAAAGCAGCATCTTTTAAATTATCTTTCATTTCTTCTAATGCTTTATTGACTGCTTTATTCATAATTGTTAAAACACTCATACCTGCAATTCCAATAATAACTGATAACACTACTATTACTCCAAGTAATTCTGGTAAAGTAAATCCTTTTTTATTCATAATCATCACCATTTAAAGTATATCACATAAACAGTGGACAAGAAAAGTTTTTTGCGCTATAATTATCAAGTCGAAACAACTTTTATTCTTAATATTGAAAGGAAGATTTTATGAAAAATGATAGAAACACTACGTCTCTAGTCGCTTTAGGAGGCTTAGGAGAAGTTGGAAAAAATATGTATGTGATCACACATGGCGATGAACTTTTAATAATTGATGCTGGTGTAATGTTTCCAGAAAGTGATTTGCTAGGTGTTGACTATGTAATTCAAGATGTAACTTATTTAAAACAAAATGAGAAAAAAATTAAAGCTTTAATAATAACTCATGGACATGAAGATCATATCGGAGGTATTACTTTCTTACTACAAAATGTAGATATTCCAGTTATTTATGCTCCTAAAATTGCATCAGAATTAATAAAAAATAAATTAGAAGACAGAAATATTGGATATAAAAATATTGAAACAATAGATGGTGATACTCATCTTAAATTTAAAAATTTCGATATTGAATTTGTAGCTACTACTCACTCTATTCCTGATTCTTTTGCCCTTGCAATTCATACTCCAAATGGAACAATATTTGAAACTGGCGATTTTAAATTTGATTTAACCCCAATTGGGCCAATGGCTGATTTACATAAAATGGCTGAAATCGGAAAAAAAGGTGTTAAATTATTACTTAGTGATAGTACTAATGCTTTATCTGATGGTTTTTCTAAAAGTGAAAGTTTAGTTGATGAAGCTTTAGATGATATTGTATCTAAACATCATGCAAGAATAATTATTGCAACATTCGCCTCAAATATTTATCGTGTAAAACACATAGTTGAAACATGTAAAAAATATAACCGTAAAATTGTAGTATTTGGTAGAAGTATGGAAACAAGTATTGAACTTGCTTTAAATAATGGACTTATTACAGACAAAAGTATCATCATTGATTATGCTAAAGCTAAAAATTTAAGAAAAAATGAAATATGTATTTTGTGTACAGGTTCTCAAGGTGAACCACTTGCTGCTTTATCAAGAATTGCAAATGGTGTTCATAAACAAATTACTTTAATGCCAGATGATTTAGTTGTATTCTCATCTAACCCTATTCCGGGAAATGCTGCTAGTATTAATAAAGTAATTAATAAATTATATCTAAAAGGTGTTAAAGTATTTACTAATTCAGAATTTTCTGATATCCATGCATCTGGACATGGTAAAAGCGAAGAATTAAAATTAATGTTAAGATTAATAAAACCTGAATATTTTATGCCAATGCATGGCGAATATAGAATGCTTAAGAGTCATGCAGATATTGGAGTATCTTGTGGAATACCTAGAGAAAATATTTTTATTTTAGAAAATGGTGATACTCTTGAACTTAAAGATGATATTGTAAAAAAAGGTCCAAAAGTTCAAGCAGGTGATGTTTATGTTGATGGTTCACGTATTGGAGATATTGGATCTGTAATAATTAAAGATCGTAAATTAATGAGTAAAGATGGTATTTTAGTAACAATATTAAATATAAATCCTTATACAAGAGAATTACTAATCAAACCTAATATAACAACAAGAGGATTTGTACTTGTTAATGAAAATGCTGAATTAATTCAAAAAATTGAAAGAAAAGTAAGCGAAATAGTTAATAACTCTCTAAGCTCAAGTGCTTATAATTATACTGATTTACGTAATCAAATAATTTTAGAACTTCATCCATTCATAAGTGAACTTACTGGTAGACACCCAATTATTTTACCAGTAATAATGGAAGTTAAAGTTACTAAATAAACTAGATTTTTCTAGTTTTTTTATGTCTAAATATAGATTTAACTAAGGTAAAATGTTAAAATTTATATAAGGTGATTGCTATGAACTTTATAGATGGTATAAAAAATAATTCAATTTTAATAATTCCAAATAATATAAAAAACAAAGTATTAGATTATATTGATAAAAATAATATTTTAAAATCTATTAAAATATTGAATTTTACAGATTTAAAAAAAGGACTATTCTTTGATTATAACAATAAAACTATTGACTATGTTATGAATAAGTACAATGTTAATTACAATATTGCTTTAAACTATATCAATGATTTATATTATATAGATGATATTGTTTCTGATAATAATAAAATATTATTTTTAAAAAAATTAAAAGAAGATTTATTAAATAATAATCTATTAATAATAGATAAACTATTTTCTAATCTTTTAAAGAGTAAAGATGCAATTTATGTTTATGGTTTTGACTATATAAATAAATTTAATGAATACATGTTAAAAAAAATTGATAACGTTATTATAATAAATAAAAATAATAATAATTTTAAACATGAAGTTTATGAATTTAATGATATCAAAGAAGAAATATGTTATGTTGCTGAAAATATAGCAAATTTAATAAGTCAAGGAATTCCATTTAATAAAATTTATATTGCTAACTATTCTGAAGAATATTTTTTTACACTTAGAACTATATTTAAATCTTTTAATATCCCCTACTATGTTAATTCTAATAATAATTTATACAATACTTCAATTGGTAAATATTTTTTAAATAATTTAAATAACGATATTAATAGTTTATTAAATACTATAAAAATTCAATATGATATTGAAAATAATGCAGTTAATAGAGTTTGTTTTAATAAATTATTTAATCTTTTAAATAGTTACTATTGGTGTAATAACATTGAAGATAAAAAAGAATTATTAATAGCTGAAATGAAAAAGACTATAATACCTAACAATCATCATGAAAAAGAAATAACTGTTACAAATATTTTAGATAATGTATTTCAAGAAGATGAATATGTCTTTTTAATTGGATTTAATCTAGGAAGTATACCAATTTTGAAAAAAGATGAAGATTATATTAATGATGATATAAAACCATATTATTTAGAAACATCTAGTGAATATAATAAAATAATTAAAGAAACATATTTACAAGTTTTTAAAAATATTAAAAATTTAACAATAACTTCTAAAAACAATTCTAATTTTTCATCTTATAAAAGAAGCTTTTTAATTGATGATGATTATTTAAAAATATCAAAAAAAGAATACACTATTTCTAATTTTAGTGATGATATAAATAAATTAAATTTAGCATTAAAAATAGATAATTTAATAAAATTCAATGAAACAAATGAAACTCTAGAAATACTTAATAATAATTATGAATCTTTATACAACACTTACAGTAATGAATTTACTAAAATAGATGAAAATAAAATAATTAATAAGATAAATAATAACATTTCTTTTAGTGCTACTAGTATTAAAACCTACTATGAATGTCCTTTTAAATACTATTTAAATAACATTTTAAAAATAAATACATATGAAACTACTCTATCACAATTTATCGGAGACATTTATCATTATGTTCTTGAAAACTGTTTAGATAAAGATGATAAAAGTATCGATGAATGCTACGAAAAATATCTCAATGATAACAAAGAAAAAATTGAAGATTCTTATAAAAATAAATTTTTTATTGAGCATTTAAAAAAGGAAATCCACTTTATAATTAAAACTATTAAAAAACAGTATTCTCATTCTAAGCACTCTTTAGAAAAACATGAAATAACTTTAGAATTACCAATTAACAGAAAAATTAATACTAAAATAGTTGGTATAATTGATAAGTTACTGCTTTTAGATAATAACGCTCTAATTATTGATTATAAAACTTCTAATACAGAATTTGAGAAAAATCTAATTGAATATGGTGTAGAAATTCAGTTACCAATTTATTTATATCTTCTAAAAAATTTAAAAAATGATATAAATATTGCTGGTATTTATTTGCAACATATTTTAAATCTAAAAAGTAATTATGAGCCAAATAAAGATTTAATTATTGAAAAAGAAAAAAAATTAAAACTTGATGGTATTACATTTAATAATATTAATTTAATTAGTAATTTTGATGATTCTTATGAAAAATCAGAAGTTATTAAAGGTTTATCTTTAAAAAAAGATGGAACACTTAAAAATACTAAAAATATTTTTGATAATGAAGATGAAATATTAAATATAGCAAAAAATTTAATAATAAGCGCTATTGATGCTGTTTGTGAAAGTAACTTTAAAATACATCCATTAAAAATTGATAAGAAAAAAGACGGTTGCGAATATTGTGATTATAAAGATATTTGTTTTGTAAAAAATAAAGATTTTAATTATCAAACACTTAGCAAAGGAGATGATGACAATGAGTAATTTAACAAAAGAACAACAACTTGCTGTTGATAAGCAAAATACTAATATCATTGTATCTGCTGGAGCTGGTAGTGGTAAAACAACCGTATTAAAAGAAAGAGTTTTAAGAATATTAAAACAAGGTATAAATATTAATGACTTAATAATTCTTACATTTACAAATAATGCCGCTCAAGAAATGAAAGAAAGAATAAGAAAAATAATTAATGAAAATGATGACGTAAAAGATCAAAGTTTACTAATAGATCAAGCATATATTACAACGTTTGATTCTTTTGCTCAAAGTTTAGTAAAAAAATACAATTATTTACTTAATGTTTCTAAAGACTTTTTTATAGTTGACTCCACTATTGTTAATACAAAAATAAATAATATTATCGATAGTATTTTTGAAAAATTTTATAAAGAAAAAAACCAAAAATTTATAAATTTAATTAGTGATTTTTGTATAAAAGATGATTTAGATGTTAGAAAATCAATAATCAACGTTTATAAGAGTTTAAGTAACTTAATTGACAAAAACAACTTTTTAAATACCTACATTGATAATTATTACAATCAAGATAAAATCAATAATTTTATTGATGAATATGAAGAATATATTCTAAGTATAAAAGAAAATATTTGCTATTTACTTGATGATTTAAATGATGAAACTTTAAATGAAGATAAAATGAACGAGAATATTAATAGTACTTTAGAATTTATTAATAGTAACTCTTTAGATGAATTAATAGAATCTTCTAATTTTAATTTAGCTAAAGCATTTAAAAATATATATAGTGATGAAGGTAAAGAAATAAAAAAAGCTATTGATGAACAAATGAAAAAGCTTAAAATTCATCTTAATTTTTCTAAAAAAGAATTAATAGAAAATTATTTTAGTACTAAAGAATATGCTGAAATAATAATTGATATATTAAAAGAAGTTGACAAACAATTATTAGATTTTAAATTGCAAAATAATTCATATGAATTTAGTGATATAGCATTAAAAGCAATTGAACTTGTTAAAAATAATGATGATGTAAGAAATGAAATAAAAAATAAAACATTCGAAATAATGATTGATGAGTATCAGGATACTAATGATATTCAAGAAGAATTTATCTCATTAATTCAAAATAATAATGTCTATATGGTTGGTGATATTAAACAAAGTATTTATCGTTTTAGAAATGCTAATCCCTATATTTTTAAAAATAAATATGATAAATATAAAAATAATCAAAATGGATTTAAAATTGATTTAAATAAAAATTTTAGATCACGTAATGAAGTTATTAATAATATTAATTTAATATTTAATAATATAATGTTGGACAAGATTGGTGGTGCTAATTATCAAAAAGAACATGAGATGATTTTTGGTAATACTAATTATAACAACAATATAAAAAATGATAATTATGATATGGAAATATTATCTTATAACAATAGTGATAAAAAATACAGTCAACTAGATATTGAATCATTTATTATTGCTAAAGATATATTGCAAAGAATAGAAAAAAAAGAACAAGTTACATATTATAAAAATAATGAAATGTGTACTCGAGATATAACATTTAAAGACTTTGTTATATTAATAGATAAAAGTAAACATTTTGAAAATTTTAAAAAAATATTGGAAAGTTTTAAAATTCCGGCATCAATAGATAAAGATGTTGATGTAAAAAATGATGATGAAATATTTATTTTAAAAAATATCATAAATTTAATAATCCATATTAAGACAAATAATTTTGATAATAGTTTTAAACACTACTTCATTTCAATTGCTAGAAGTTATCTATTTAGATTGAGTGACGAAGTTATTTTTGATATTATTATCTCTAATCAAATTAAAAACACAGAAATTTATAAAAAATGTCAAGAATTATCTTTAATATGTGATGGTATATCTAATAAAGAGTTATTAATGAATATAATTGAAAAATTTGACATTATAAACAAAATAACTACTGTCTATGAAATCAATGATAGAATGACTAAATTAGAATACTTTTTAAACAATGCTGAGTCTTTAAATAATTTTGGATTTGATATATATGATTTAAATAATTATTTTGAAGAATTGATAAAAAATAAAGATAATAAATTAAATATGTCTATAAATAGCGATGAATCAAATGCCGTTAAAATAATGACTATTCATAAAAGCAAAGGATTAGAATACCCTTACGTATATCTGCCTTTTGTTAATAGTAATTTTACTAGTAATCATAATGATACTTTATTTAGCTTTGCAGGAAAGTATGGATTAAATATTCCTTTTTATAAAAATGCATTAGGAAAAACATTTATTAACTTTCTTTATAAAAATAATGAACTCGTAGAAAATTTATCAGAAAAAATAAGATTATTTTATGTAGCACTAACAAGAGCTAAGGAAAAAATCATTCTAATAAATGAATTTGATGATAAAATATCTCCAATTAACGAGGAACTTAATTGTAATGATTTATTAAATTGTTCTAGCTATAGTTACATTTTAAATATTTTAAAAGATAAATTAAGAAAATATATTAAAAATATTGATTTAAATTCTTTAAACATCAATAATGATTATAATCTAGTTAAAACATTTAACTATAAAAATTATATTAATGATAACAACACTGTAATAAATGTTAATGAGCTTGATATTAATAATAAATTATTAGAAAATAAACACTTTTCAAAAAACATGCAAGAATTAACAACACAAGAATTACAAAAAAATTTAGATTTTGGTACTTTTATGCATTATGCTTTTGAAGTTTTAGATTTTAATAATATGAACTTAGAAGAATTAGATGTTGATAACTTAGTTAAAGATAAAATTAATAAGTTTTTTAAACATGAGGAAGTCAAGAATATTAATGAAGCTAAAATATATAAGGAACACGAAATAAGATTTGAAATTAATGATTCTATTTACCATGGTTTTATTGATTTATTATTAGAATACCCTGACCATTTTGATATAATTGATTATAAATTATCTAATATAGACAGTAAAGAATATGTAATTCAATTAAATGGATATAAAAATTATATTGAAAATAAATATAATAAACCAACAAATATTTATTTGTATTCTATTAATCTAGACCATTTCAAAAAACTCGATTAACAAGTTTTTTTTAAATTAAATATGCTATATTCTTTATTTCTTCAATAGACAAATTAGTATATAAGGATATTTTATCAATATTTATATTATCCTTTAACATTTCTTTAGCTATTTTTATGGATGATGATTTTTCTCCTTGTTCTAATCCTTGTTCTAATCCTTGTTCTAATCCTTTTTCTAATCCTTTTTCTAATCCTCTTTGGATTGCTTTTTCTTCTGCTAGTTTTAAT
>JAEDGC010000131.1 GCA_016297695.1 Bacilli bacterium | reverse complement strand
ATATCCTTTTCGTGAGCAGAACCCATCACAAAGCCAAATCGTATTCTTTTTGAAGGATTTTTAATTGGCTGATATTGTTCTTCATTTGGGTCTATAGCATTAGGGAAAACTAAAACATTTCGGTTATATTTGCGTATTTTATCAGCAAAGATTTCCGTTGTTGTTGTTACATAATCAAAACGCCTTAAATTTTCGGTTATTTTTTCAGGAACTCCCATAGACTTATTCGTTAAGTAAAGTGGGTGCTGTGGGCCAACGTCCCAATTATCATCAATATCCATAACAGTTGTTATGTTATTTTCCTTACAATAATCAAGAAACTCCCAAAATACGTTCATATTGTTATATAACCCCTTGTGAATATGAATTATATCATACTTGTCAAATTCAGAATGATTTGCCCAATTTACATTATATTTAATTTCAACGTTAAAATCATCACCATAAAGTCGGTCCAAGTGTGTATGTGGACTTACGGAACGATAGTGCCCTACACCAAAGGTATCGCTTGGAACGACCAACACATTAATCTTTTTACTGTCCATTTTTAATCTTATTAATTAATTCTTCTTCATTATGAATTATTTTTTCATTTAAGAATGCCTTCCATTTTGTAGTACTATAATATATTGGTTTAATACCCATAGATAAACATTTACTATATTTTGCCTTGTCTCGTTTGATAGTCAAATCAAAACCATTTTTTCCGCCAAATGCATCAACTGGCATAAAATGTTGTCTTCCTTGGCACTCTATAAACATATTATGCTCAGGTAAGAAAAAGTCAAGAAATAATTTATCATTATATGATAACCATTCAAAAGTTTTTTGTTCTTCATATTTTATATTATGTTTGTCTAAAATATATTTTATTTCTTTTTCAAGTTTCCAAGACCTTATGCACCCAACACATTTAATAGTTGAATTTATAAAATTTGAATAAGATGTACTTTTCCAAATTCTTCCACATTTATTACATTTTAAAATTAATTTTGTTCTTTTTCCATCATATTGATTTGATTCATTATTGAATCCTAAAAAATCATAATTTAATAATTTGCATTTTTCAGTAATATTATGTATAGCGGTTTCGTTTTCTAATTTACCATTAAATTCGCATTTTTTACATTTAATATTTTTGTTGTATAAAAAATGCTGTAATGATACATCATTAAAAGACCCACATTTTTTACAGTATAAAATAATATGACTTTTATTTCTTCCAATATACTTTCCTTCTCTAAAAGAAATAAAATCTAAGTTACTGTTTATAAGTTTGTTTTTGATTTTTTCAATCACTTTTTCTTCTTCTAAAAGATTTGATTTGCTATTAACATTATTTCTGCCACATTTATGGCTTTTCCTATCATTTCTTAAAAAATTGTTGATAGTAGTAGTCTCCCATTCACAACCACATTTTTTACACTTTAACTTTAATTTGGTGTTTTTTGTAATTTGTTTATCAACAAAACCATTAAATTCATATTCTAATTGTGAACACTTATTTTTAATTAATTTAATATACTCATCTTTTGTGTAATGATATTTTTTGCTACATACAGGACATTTACTCGGCCTCATTATGAATTTATCATAACTCGTGGTACTCCACACATATCCACATTTATTACATTTTAGAATAAGTTTAGTTTTATTATTTCTATATTCATTATTCTCATTATCAAACCCAATAAAAGTAATATTATTTTCTCGACATTTTTGTTCTATTTTTTCTAAATAAGTTTTCATCGTTTTAAATATTTTAGCATAAATAATATTATAGAATAAATTGTTATACCGACTCTGTACATATCTCAAATATTATTATTAAGTATTTGTAAAATTAAAAAATGTCAACTATTTATAATAGAAAAATTATATATAGATGGCTAAAAAGAAATTAATATTATCACAAGAACAAATTGAACGTATTTGTGAAGGGGAGGATTTTGTTTATTTAAGCGATTTAGCCTCTAAACCAGATTTAGGTAATATTTACGCCACTGAAGTAACTACTGACGGAAGTGTTGAGGATGCATACGCCGACCCAACGACCACCGATGATTTTGCAAGTACTACAACAAACAATTGGAGAGGTAACGCCAAATTAGCGGGTATGGGCCCAATTGTTGTCCACGAAATGTCTAAAAAAGATTGGGAAAAAACAAGATTAGTTTCAGAAAATTCTGAACACGGTAACGCCCGTTTAATTGGGAGAAAGTTTGGTGGAAAAAATGGTGTTGAAGGGAAATCTTATAGCGCTACTAAAATGGCTATAAGTAGAAAGAATGCTGCTGAAAAAAAACTTAACAG
>JAEDGC010000130.1 GCA_016297695.1 Bacilli bacterium | reverse complement strand
CAATATTTTGTATACTTCATGAATTAGCACATAACAGATATAATGCTTATTTTGAAGAAAAAGGTAAAGGTAAGAACTATATAAATAGAAAATATGTTGATGAATATATTAGAGTTAGTCATATGGTAGATAGACAACAAGCTGATTATGAATACAGAAAGATACCTTCAGAAAAATATAGTGATAGAATGGCAATTAAAATAATGAAAAAACATAGAGTAGCTTTAAGAAATATATGTAAAAGACATGAAGATGATTTTAAATATATAGATATGACCGATTGGGATAATAGATTAAAATATGATTACAGATTTAGAGATTATAGGGTAAAATATTAGAGGAGAAAATTCTCCTCAGTAGTTCAAAATAATACTTGACTTTAGATTAAATGTAATGTATAATATAAGTATAAAATATAAATAGGGAGTGATAGGATGTTTAATAGAAAAATAAAAATATTTAAAAAAGAAGATAAAGAGAAGACAGAAAAATTTATATGTCAAAGTGAATGTGACAAAATAAAAGAAGAAAATGAAAGAAAAGAGTTGGAAAGAATAATAGAAAGCAGAAGAGAAGACAAAAGAAGAGAGGAAAAAATAAAAAAAGCACTAGACGAATTGGATAGAAAAGAAAAAGAAAGAAGAGAATTACAAGAAAAAATAGATTTACAAAATCAAGAAGAATGGGTGTATGTGGAAGGTATAAAGGGTATGACAGAAGATATGAAGGGTTATGATAATTTTCAATTTGAAGTAGGTAAAACATATATAAAAGATGGTTTAATAGAAATATGTAAAAATGGATTTCATCTTAGTCTAAACTTAGAAGATGTACTACATCATTATGGAATATGCAAAGGAAATAGATTTTTTAAAGTTAGAGCATTGGTAAGAAAAAAAGATTTAGATGAATATGGAACTATAACTGAAGTAGATAATTTTTTCTATGGAAAACAAAAGATTATTAAAAATAAATTGGTATCAAAAGAAATAGAAATACTAGAAGAACTTAGTGATGAAGAATTATTTGAAGAATATAAAGAAATGAAAAGTGGAAAAAGTAAATGGATTGAAGATATAGATGATTTTAAATATTGTAGAAAACATGGAGAAAACAAATTAGCTGAAGCTAAGTTAAATGTAAAACTTATAGTACTTGGGATAAATGAATTATTAGTAAATATATTGACTAAAGATTTTGAAGATATAAGAAGTAGAGAAATGTTTGTTGGTTATGTAGAAGCATTAAGCAAAGAAAATATTAGTAGAGATATGTTTATATACTTAATAACAGAAGAACAAAAGAGAATATTAAGATTATATGGTAGTAAATAATAAAAGGGAGGTTGGTAGTATGTTAGAATATAAATTGAGAAAAGAAGAAGGAAAGATGTTATATAGTTTATTAGGAAAAGTATTAAACCATTTTGAATTAACATTAAAGCAATTTGGACTATATGCTGATACGTTATGTATATACGATATGTTAGATACAAATGACTTTGAGAAATTAGAATTTGAAAATAGAGATGATGTAGTATCTTGTATGACAAGTTTAAATTTCTGTATATCTTACACAGATTTTGTTGAAATAGAAAACCTAGTTGAAGTTGATGAATTAATAAGTAGAATGTTGATAGATTTATATGAAAAAATATAGAGAAGAAATTTCTTCTCAGTGATTGACATTTAACATAAATTAAGGTATAATATAAGTAAAATAGAAAAGGGAGTTGAGGATATGAAAAAGAAAGATAGAGAAAAAATGGATGAATATTTAGGAAGACTTGCTAAGACTTATGTATGGTGTTTTAATCCTTCTGAAGTATCAAATAAATATCTTGACCGTTTTGTACACAATAGATGGGATAGTGCATTATATAATAATGAGATTGGTAAATTAAAATTAGACTGCTTAGGAGGAGATGTATCAGATGTAACTGAAGGTATCGAAGATGAAAAGGTAGCTAAAGATATAGAAGAATATTTTATAAGAGGTTTAAAGAAAGCACTTAAAAATGAATTTCCAATTAGAGAGGCTGAAATTAAAGAACAAAAAGAAAAAGAAAAAGCTGAAAAAGAAGAAGCCAAAGGTAAGAAAAAGAAAAAATAAATAAAATATAAATTTAAAATAGAGGAATGATTAAATGAATAAACCTAGTTATATATTATTTAAACAATGTAGTAAATGTGGTGGAATATTTCATATAAGTAGGTACTGTAAGAAAAAAGGTTGTAAATACGGAGTAAATAGTTATTGTAAAGAATGCAAAAGAAAACAAGCAAAGAAATACAGAGAAGAACATAAAGAGGAAATAAATAAA
>JAEDGC010000050.1 GCA_016297695.1 Bacilli bacterium | reverse complement strand
GAACAACATCTGGTTATGATGTAAGTGAAGCTAGTATATATGCATTGTATCAGTCAATAGGTGGCACAAAAACAATGCGACAATTAGACCAAGTTGAGAAAAGATTATTGCGTATTTTAGTAATTCAAAAACAAATGTCTAATACAGGTGCGGTAGGAGATTTTGAAAAAACAATAAATAATACAGCAAACGTTCTAAAACAAATGAGTGAAACATGGCAAGAAATAGGTCGTTGGATAGGACAATTAACAATGGTTTATTTAAGACCATTCCTTGAAAAATTTCTAGGATTTTCAATAGCATTAAGAGAAATTTTAAAATCAATTAATGTAATGCAAGGTTATCAATATGAAAATTTAGGAAAAGGTGGAATGTTTGGAAGTATTGAACAATCAGCAGAAAATGCAGAAAATGCTGTTGAAAGTTTAAAAACAATATTATTAGGATTTGACAAACTAAACATTTTAGGAAATACAACAACAAGTGTATTGGCACCTGATTATAGTTTATTAACAAATCAAATAGCAAAATATCAAAGTAGTTTAGACAAAGTTAATAATGCATCAAATAAAATTGCTACAAAATTATTAGAATGGTTGGGTTACCATAAAGAAATAAATATGTATGTGGATGAACAAGGAAACGAAATTGAAAATATTTCTTGGGTATTAAACGATGGATTAACTAAAATAGATTTAATAAAAGCAAGTTTAACAGCAATAAGTTCTATATTAGTTTCAATTAGTGCAATGAATTTTTTAAATAAAATAACACAATTTACAGGTAATATTGGTTTATTATCAGAAAAATTAGTAGAAATAGTTAGTTCACCACTTACACAAGCTGCTTTATTAGTTACTGGAATGGCTTTAGCATTTAAAGAAATGTATGAAACCAATGAAAAATTTAAAAATAGTGTTGATGAAACTGTTGGGAAATTAAAAGATTTATTATATATTAATATTGATATTGAAAACTTTTTAAAATTATTGAAAGAAGAATTTGCAAAAATAGTAAAATTTATAACAGAAAATTTAGCAGGTTCTATTTCATATCAAATATTAGGTCTTTTAGATAGTTTTACAGCTATTATACAATTAATTAAAGGTGATTTTAAAGGTGCATTAGAAAGTTTAGGAAATGTATGGGAAAATGTATGGACAAGTTTTGACACATTATTCGGAACAAAATTATTTAAGTTTTTCACAGAAACTATACCATATTTCTTTAAAAGAACACTTCCACAAGCATTTAATCAATTTATAAATTATATGGTTGATTTAGGCACTACAATAGGATTATTTTTTGTAGATATATGGGAAAAATTTAAAAATTGGTTGAAGAAAATTCCTGATTGGTTTAGTGAAAACGTATGGAATCCTATTGGCAATTTCTTTATAAATATTTTTGAAAAAATTGTAAATGTCTTTATTGACACAATAAATTTTTTAACTAGCAAATTATCAAGTTTATGGACGTGGATAGGAATAGATGCAATTGAGCAAATAGATAGAGTTCAATTTCAAAAACTAGGAACAACAAATAAAAATGTTGATACAAGCAATATTGTGCAAAATGGAAGTGCAAACTCAACTAATGAAAATAATTTAAGTTTATTCCAATCATTAATCGAATCAAATTTATTAATTAAGAAAGCAATTGAAGAATCAAATAACAGAGTAATTGAATTAAATGGTCGTAAAGTAAGTGAAGCAATATATGATGATTTGAAAAATGTTGCAATAAGAAAAGGTTATAATTTATCAAATGCAAATTAAGGAGCAATATATGGCAATTGATGGAAACTTATTAGAAATATCATATGAAAGAATAATATCAAGTGAAGAAATAACATTAACTGTTGACAATTGTTCATTATATGGTTATGTATCAAAAACTGAAGAAATTGATGGTGTTTCATACACAGTTTTTTACAAAGAAGATGATCCTAATCAAGATGTAATAGGTTATGAAATAGTTAATGGAGTTGCTATCACAAAAATATTAAATAATGTTTATAAAGAATATACACATATTGCTCCTTCTTGTTCAAATTTTAAAATAAATTTTGCAGATGTTGATAAAGAAGGAAGTGGTCGAAATTCACTCACAGGACTAATGTTTAGAGAACGAATTGGAAAATATTGTAGCATTGATTTAACTTGGGATTTAATTCCTAATAGTGATGAATATAATAAATGGTATAAAATATTAACGCATTTGCCACCAAAATTTAAAGCAAGGTTATTAATGCCAAGTGGAGAAATAGAAGAAAAAGAATTTTATCGAACTGACATATCAACAGAATTATATTTATGGACTGATGGAAAACAAATTTGGAGAGGTTTATCAACAAGTTTTGTTCAATGGAATGTTGATGAATATGATGATACATATGAGCCATTGTAAGAGGTGATAATATGATAAAAGTAAGTGAAGCATATAAGCAAGCTAGTTCATCAACTGAAAGAAAAAGTTATATTATTGCAAGATATGGACTATATGATAAAAATGCAAAAAATAGTATAAGTGATATTAATAGCACTTTGCAGCCATTTTCAGATGAAGAAAAAACAATTGATGAAGAAAGAACTAGCAACTATAATTATATAAGTTGTGAACCAAATAGAGTTATATTAAATGATGGTTTTTATTTTATTCAAAACAAGAATAAAAAACAAGACTTACAAGATATAGCATATTGGAGCAATGAGTTGTCGAATGAAAATAAGTTATTTGCGACAAATCCAAAAATAATATATTTATTTTCTAATGATATTGAATTTACTGAATTAACTTTGCATTTTCAAGAAGTATGCGAAAGTTTTATAGTTAGATATTATTATAAAAACAATTTAGTTGCAATTAGAAATATTACAAACAATACAAGCACGCAAATCACAACAAATGGTTCATCTGTATTAAGCAATGTAGTTTTTGATAAATTAGAAATTGAATTTGTTAAAACAAGAGTTCCATATCGCTTTATAAAATTTAATGAAATTGATTTTGGGATTTATCAAAAATTCACTAATTCACAAATATTAGATTTAGATATAATAGATGAATTAAGTATTGATAGTAGTGAGTTAAGTTCAAATTCATTAACACTTGTAATTGATGATGAAAATGGGGAATATGATGTATTAAATCCTAATAATAAATTAAGATATTTGCAAGAGCGACAAGAAATAACAATATTTCACTATTTAAAAGTTGGAGAAAAATATCAAGAATTGCCACTTGGAACATTTTTGCTAAAAGAGTTTAAGGCAAAAAATCAAAAGTTAGAATTACAAGCATATGATGATGTTTACTTTATGAATCAACTTTATTATGGTAGCAAATATTATGAAAATGAAGAAATAACAAAAGTATTAGAAGATTTATTTAATTATTTTAATTATACAAATTATATAATAGATAAAGAATTACAAGGCATAAAAATTAGTGGATATATTCCAAGAGTTGAATTTAGAGAAGCATTAAGATTAATTGCAGAAAGCGGAAAATGTGTTGTTGCGAAAACAAGAAATGGTGAAACTTATATTTTTAAAACATATGATCCTGTTTCAAAAACTTTCGAGAGAAAAATTATATTTGGTGAAAACCCAGTTAAAAATTTATATAATAATGTAATAGATATATTAGAATATAATTATAGTAATGTTCAAGAAAATTTTGAAATATATAATTCAACAATGTCAGTTGGTCAATATGTTATATTATTTGAGAACTATCCAATAAAACAAGATACGATTGAAAAGATAGAAGAAAATAATAATTATGAAATATTAGTAAAATATGCAACAGGATGTGTAATAAATGTAATTGCAGAAACGACAATAAAATTAAAAGGTACTTATATAAAAGAAATGAGTGCTGTTCAACGAATAAAAAAATCAAATGAACAAAAATTAAGTACGGATTATGCGATAACAAAAGTTGATAATCATTTAATAACAAGAGAAAATTTACAAGAAATTGCAAATTGGAAATTAAGTCGTGGTGCAATAAAATATAATTTTGAAACATTAACAATTCCATATTTAGAGGTTGGAGATACTTGTGAATATCAAACAAAATATAACTCAAAAAACACGTTTATTCCTACTAGAATCGAGTTTTCAAAATCTATTTTACAAAGTATAGAGGGTGAATAAAAATGAAAATATGGCAAAGAAATGACATATATAATTTTAGCGATGAATTTAATCGAATTGAAAAATATATAGAGTGGTGCAGAGAATGGCTTGCATACTATAAAATTCAAGTTATTGTTGAAAGTAAAACAAATTGGGTGTATAATGATATTGTTGATTTGCAAGATTATAATAGAGTAAAAAATAATATTAATATTCTTTTGCAAGCAATACAAAGTAATTTGTCATTGTTAGAAATCAGAAACGAAGTTAATCAAAATTTTAATGAGATTAAGGCAAATGATATTGAGCAAAGACTTTATTCAATAATCGATCGTATAAGCGAAGAACAATGGAGATATAATATAACTGGTTTGACAATAACTGGCAATTCAATGAAATTAGGGGGAATTAGTTAATGGCAAAATTAAATATAACATTTGTTAATGAAGTAGGCAATAATCTTAATAGATATAAAGCGATAGATGTAAATACTGGTGATGAGTATTTATTTGATTTATCAAGGAATGGAACGATTACAACTCCAGGCACACCATTAAATGCCGAAATAATGAACGCAATAGTTAGTGCAATAAATGAACACTTTTCAAATATTGTAGTAGAGATAAATGACACAACACCAAGCGACACAAAGTATCCAAGTGAGAAAGCAGTAGTAGATTATGTAGGGCAAATCTCAAACGAAGAAAGTGTTAATGTAAGCGATAATGTGCTAATCAAAATAAGTGGTGTAAGCGACAACTTGGCATTACCACCTGAAAGCCAAATGGAAGTAAATAGCATTGAGGGTAATAGTATTGTAAGAAATCAATTAGTACCTATTATTTCAACAAAAACAACTAATGGGGTTACTCTTACAAATAATGGTGATGGAACATATACATTAAATGGTACAGCAACAGAAACAACATATTTTTATTTTAATAATATAAAAAATATTAATGAACATAAAATATTCGTTGGCTTTGCTAATTTAGATACTGCTATTGAAGGATTAGTAGTAATGGATGGAAATACTGGTGCTGGCAATACAGGAACTAAAATATTAGTTAATTGGACTTATGCTGACAATTTTGTGTATGATATTAGGGTTTCTAATGGTACTACATTAAATAATGTTGTTGTTAGACCATTCTTTATCGACTTAACACAATGGTTTGGCTCAAACGACAACATTCCACAAGACATATTAAACACACCAAGCAACTTCTTCAAATACTACAAAGGAAGTCTTGCATATGACACAGGACACATAGAAAATGGTAGTGGGAATTTAGTTGACACTAATAGGAATATTTGGGATGAAGAATGGGAATTAGGTTATTGGGACAATGCAAATGGAGCGCCTGGAAGTCTAACTACTGAAATTCGTTCCAAAAATTCTATTAAAGTTTTTGCAAATACTGAATATTATTTTTATGGTGCAAAAGATGGTAGTGCTATCGTTTATTATGATATAAATGGCAATTATATTAATTATAGGTGGTTTGGTGCATCTTCTATATTTACAACACCTAATAATTGTTCATTTATAAAAATTAATTTAGGTGGAAACTACGGCACAACATACAAACACGACATATGTATCAACGTAAGCGACACTAAATTCAATGGCACATATGTTAAACACATCAAGAACACACTTAACTTTGGAAATGACATTTTGAGAAGTGCTGGAAACGTTCGTGATAATAAAATACCTGATGGAGAAATTACGAGAAAAGTTGGTAGGGTTGATTTAGGAACGTTGGATTGGAGCATAATAGACTATCAAGGCACAAAAAGATTTAGTACAAGTTTGCCAAATGCCATTCCTACTGGTGAAGATAGACAAAAATGGCAAAATATAATTTGTTCAAAATATAGTGTTAATGTAACACCAATTAGTGGAACTCCTATTGAAGATAGTATTTGCAGATATGCTACATCTGTTTATGTTATTGATAGCTCTTATACCGATGCCGCAGCATTTAAATCAGCAATGTCAGGTGTAATTCTCTATTATGAACTTGCCACACCAACAATCGAACAAGGCACACCATATGACAATTACATACCTGTTTATTATGGTGGTCAAGAGTTTACAACAGGTGATGTGCCATTTGTTATCAATAAAAACTATGACATATCTATCAAAGACCAAGTGCTCACAAATGTTAGAGTAGATAAAGAACAAAGTGAGCAAATACACGCACTTGAAAATGTTAATAAAGAGCAATCTAATGCTATTGATAGTTTACAAAATGAAGTTAGTAATAAAGTAGATAAAGTAGCAGGAAAAGGATTATCAAGTAATGACTATACGAATGAAGAAAAAGAGAGAATATCAAATTTAGAAAACTCTCAATTTGATTCTTCAAAATTAACAATAGAACAAAATCTAGTTAATACAATTCTTAAATATAACAACGTAGAAATTAATAGGATTGAAAATTTAGATGTTGCATATTTGCCAAATATTGTTTTTGATGTTTATCAAGATAGTCAATTTACAGCACAAGAAAAAGTAACGATTACAAATTCAACAGATATGGATATGTATGTTTCAATTAAAGGTTTGAAAGAACATAACAATTTATTTGTGCCTTTTGGTGAAAGTGTAACATCAACATTAGAGATAGACCTTAATTTCCCAAATTCTTACACTGCTACAATTGAGATTAAAATATATTACAATCCAAAAACAAATTATAGTGCAGCAACAGGTTATACATTATTTGAAAATGTTAAAACAATTAATTTAAGAGCAACTGTACATACAACAGATAGATAGGTGAATTATGGAAAATAATGGAATTGAAACATTACATCGAAGATTAGCATATAGAATAGGTGATAGATTACCTAAAGCTATTAGAATAATATATTATATATTATTAGCTATAACTCTTGTTTATTGGTTGTATAGATTTATTAGAATGATTTTAGATTTAATACAAAAAATTGGTTCATTTATGTTTGACAAAAGAAATTATTATACTTTTGTAATATGTTTATTAATATTATGCGTTGGTGTATTAATTGCTAGTCAATTTATATTTGGTTTAGACCCTATTGGGAAATTAGGCAATTGGATTGTTGATAGATGGAATGATTTTCGACAATGGTGCATAAATGTGATAAGTTAATAAAAAAGTATTTACAAATTTTATGATTAGTTATATAATTAAAGCGTTAGGAGAACAAAATGCTAAAGATAATAAAAAAGTATTGGGACATTTTAGGTGGTGCAATATCTGGTATTATATTATCAATAGTCGTGCATTGGGAGTTGGAAAAAATTCAGCTCATATATTCTGTGATAATTCTAATTTTAGTATTGATTGGGTTGTTTAAAGTAATATTGCTAAAGCACAATGAAGATAATCATTTAAAAAATCAGCAAACACATACAATGTTAGACAAATTGGTTGAAAGCCAAAAACCAATGAAAGCAATTAGATTTTCACAACACCCTACAAATGATGGGGAAGAATTAGGTAATTTAATCATTGAAACTACGAAAGGAAGTAAAAAGATGTTAAAATGGATTAAAAAAAATAAGGGAGCTATTGTAAGTTGCCTTGTAGCATTATTAGGATTATTAGAAATAATTTTTAACTGGTTAGGAACATATTTACCATTTGAATTAGGATTTAATGTTGTTGGTGTATTAATGACTGTAATAGGTTTAGTTATTTCAGTTTTAACAACAGGATTTGGTTCAGTACAATTTAAAGAAGCGATAGCACAATTAAAAGACCAATTAAATGGCGATAAAACTGATTTAGATCAAATTAACAGCATTAAATATTTAGAGCGTCAAGTTTTAACATATAGTAAAGAAGTTACAAGTATTGAAAAGACTATTGAAGATTTAAACAAGAAATATACTCATACTTTAGAAGATGTAAGAACTTGTCAATCATTAGGATTAAATCTTGATGAAGTAACATATAATGAATATGAAAAATATAAGGCTGAATATAAAACATTGCAAGATAAATTAAATTCAAAAAACGGAGCATTACAAATCTACAGAAACAAACTAGAACAATTACAACAAAATATTCAAGCTGATAAATAAAGAAGCTATGAATAAAGCGATTAATAAAATTGTTGATTTGCCAAAGTTAGTTAAAACAATATGGATAATCTTGTGGATAACGTTGTTAATGTTTTTGGGATTAAAATTATGTTTTAATATTTGGTATCCAATTGTAGTAAGATCGCAAACGTTTATAAATGTTTGCGATTTTATTGATAATCACGTATGGCTAGAATTTAGTATTGGTATTATATTATATGTATATAGTTTAAATGTATGGGTATTATCTGCAATAAGAAAGAAAAGATTTAATAAATTTGAATTTTTGTTATTTAATTCATTATTTATTCTTGGTTACATAATAAAGTTTTTTTATAATTTTATTGGTGGTGTTATTGAAATTATATATTTAATAATAATTCCCACAATTATTAATTTAAAAAATAAAAATTTATATAATAATTTTTATAAAATAATATATAGTTTATTGATATATATAATAATAAATATATGGCAAGTAAATATACTATTTGTTAGAAATATAAATGATATTTTATCTAATTGCCCATCTATGATTTATTATATTATGCAAATTGACTATTATATATTTTTAAATATTTTATGGATAGGAGTTAGTTTTATGGGATTTTTAAGCGGTGGATTTCTTTGGGGAAAATCTGAAACTGAATTACTTGAAATCAAGGAAAAAGAGTTAAAGAAAGAATTTCCTAACAAATCTTTAATCGAAAAAATTGATAAAAGATTAGCAAAGATTAAAAAATAATGTTAAATTGGATTTTATTTAAAAAGAGATTAGTATATTATTTATATTGTGTACTAATTGTATTATTAGCGTATGTATTTGATAGGCACATTCAAATGATAATGTTTATAGTTTTCTTTGAGTTGATACAAGGTTGTTTTAAGTATAGATTTCACACAGATACGTTGTTTCCAAATGAACCAATAAAAGCGTGTAAATATTGTAAAATAATAACATTTATTGTAGAAATCATATTTTTAATATTTTGTAAAGAACTTGATATATCATATTATCTAAACATATTTATAATAATGGGAATTGCATTTTTAAATACATTATTAGAATTTTGTTTAGAAAGATTAATTATATCAAAGAGCATTTTTCAAGATAAAGAAAAACTTTTAATTGCGTGCAAAGAGGCGAAATTAAGTGAACTAGAAACAAAAAGAATGATTATGAAATACATAGAGAAGAAGAAATATAGTGAAATTGCTATAATTGAGAGTGTTGAAGATGATTCAATACGCAAGTCAATAGTTAGAGCAAGAAAAAAACTAAAAGAAATCGGTATTGTGTAAAAGCAATACCTTTTTTTATGTAAAAAATATTTTGTTGTACCTAAAATGTCCCTTTTTCAAAGGGTTTTTTAATTTTATAATGCAATTGCAAAAGGGGGACAAAAAAAATGGCATATCCATATAACAATTACAATTACAATGCATATGCATATGGTGGGAATTACCAACAAGCAAATAATGGTAATTATGGCAATATAATGAACCAAAATCAAGGTTTTCAACAAGGTCAACAAAATCAACAAAATGGGAATGTAGCACAAAATTATACTCCTCAAAACTATGGAATGTATAGTTATAATCCAATGTTTTATAATCCATACCAACATCAACAACAAATGCAACAGCCACAAACAATATATCATCCATTAACATATGTTAGTGGAGTTGAAGGAGCAAAAGCATTTGTAGTGGACGCAAACAAAAAAGTATTTTTATTAGACAGTGAAACGAATGAAAAGTTATTTATCAAGTATGCTGATAATGAAGGTCGATACAAAATGGAAACATATCGTTTAGTAAAAGATGATGGGAGCATAAAACAAGATACACAAGCCCAAAATTTAAGCAACAATGATTTAACTAAAGATTACCTTACAACTTATGTGGCAAATCAAATAAATGCATTAGAAGAGAAATTTAAGGGCAATTTTAATGAATTAATGAGAAAAATAGAAAATTTAAACAAACAAAACATAAATACATCAGTTAATAACTCTCAAAACACTAACAATCAACGAAAAAATATAAAAGAGGGTGAATAATTATGAATAATCGACAAGCAATTTCACCTTTAAATTTATTAAATCGTTTTTTATCAATGGGTGCAACACCACAACAAATAGAACAAACAATTTTTAATCAATATCCTAATTTTAGAATTTTAAGTAATCAAATGAAACAAAGTGGAATGAATCCGATTGAATTCGCAATGCAAATTGCTAAACAATATAATATTCCAATTCAACAAACAGAGATTAGTAATACATTTTCTCAAATGTGGAATATGATTTCAAATAAAAAATATTAATTTGATATAAAAATCTATAATGGTACCTAAATAGATTTTTTATATATACATTTTATATTTTGAAAGGAGAAAAATTATGTATCAAAATGATGGTTCTTTTGCAGAAGGTTATGCAATTGGTAGAGATTCAGGAAACTACAACAACAATGGCTTTGGCAATGGTTGGGAAGGATTAATTGGTTTAGCATTAGTAGCTTCATTGTTTGGTGGCTGGGGCGGTGGCTTTGGCTTTGGCAATGGTAGAAATAATGGCTTTACTGGTGGAGATTTATATGGTTGGCAATTAGGAAAGTTAGCAACAACTAATGATGTAGCAAGTGGTTTCTCAACATCAGAAATTATGTCTGACTTAAATTCAATTATTTTAGGTCAAGCTCAAATGCAAAATTGGATTAATCAAGGTTTTTCTGCACTAAACACTCAATTAATGACTGGTTTTCATGGCGTAGATAATGCAATTTGTACATTAGGCTATCAAAATCAAACTGGATTTAACGCATTATCAAGAGAATTAGCTGAATGTTGCTGCAACACACGACAAGCAATTGCTGATGTAAAATATGCAAATGAAAAACAAACTTGCGATATTATTACTGCAATTAACGCTGGAAATCAAAGATTAGTAGATATTTATACTAATGACAAGATTGAAGCATTACGAGCTGAAAATGTTGCATTAAAAGGTCAAATTAGCAATGACAAACAAACTGCTAATATCGTAAGCCAATTACGAGATCCAGGTTGCCCTGTTGCTTCTTATGTAGTTCCTAATCCAAATTGTTGCTATAACCCATTTGGATTTAACTACAACAATGGATGTAGTGGATGTAATTTCTAGTTAGAAAAAAATTTAATTCCCACAAAAAAAGTGGTTGATTTAACTTAATAACATTAAATATGTATAGTATTAAGGGCATAGAAATCAACCTCTATG
>JAEDGC010000129.1 GCA_016297695.1 Bacilli bacterium | reverse complement strand
AAATGTTTGTTAATAATTTAACAACAAAGTTTGTTAAGTTAATATTTTAACAAAGTTCGTTTGTTAATTATCAATCAAAGAAGCTTGTTAAAATATTAACTATGTTTTAATGCTTGACAAACGGGTAAATATATGTATATAGATAGGCACACTTTAAAGCATAAGTCAATAGAAAATAAAAAAAATTATTTTTTTAATGTTTATAGTTGCAATTATAGGGTATATATGTTATTAGAAATAAAGTTCGCAAAGCATATAAAATGTACCTTGTCAAGTGAATAAGGAAAAAATATTGTATACATAATAAAAAGTATATTGTATACATGGATACAATAATAATGTATGCAATATACATGGATACAATAATAATGTATACAATAAACACATTCGACAAAATCTGACAAAATCTGACATAATCCGACACTTCAATGTCGAGAATTGTCGATGATAAGAAAAATAGAAGCTTATACAGAATCAAATAATACATATGCATTTAATAGAAGCTTAAAACCACACGCCCCAGGGCGTATACACGGACAATAAAAAGTCCGTGCCTGGCATCAATTGTAAACCATTTGTTTTATAAATTATAGATTCATTTGTTATAAAAATTATAATTCAAATTATTTCACCAATTGTTGTGATAATGGTTAATCAGTGGTTGATTAATTTGTATATAATTTTTTAATAAAATCCTATAAAATACTCCTTCCATATTTGGAAGGAGTATTTCTATTTACCACCATTCGACTTCTTCTATATTAGCTTTGTGTACCTTACCTGTTGAGTCTTTATAGAATGCAAATATAAAATTGTTTGGGTATTTTTCTTTTAGTTCTTTTATGAATTTTATACCTTCAGTTCTCCCTGGTGCGTTTGTTTTATTTCTTCTATTTATCCAAGTTCTTGTATAAGTCTTTGTTAGATATTCATCATATCCAAGTTGTACTATTATTGTATATGTGCTTTCTTTAGCTCCTCTTACCATTTCTTTGTATCCTGTTTGTGTAGTTTTTTTCATTTTTCATTTCCCCTTTTCTAATTTAATTTATTTTATCATATTTAATTTTATATTTATATTATACTCGATACCCTATTCAGTGTCAAGCGTTTTTAAAATTTTTTTTTTAATTTTTTTCATGCATACAAAATTTTATTCGATATATTTAAAATGATATCCGTATGCAGATTTACGTTGACCGCATATGTTAGCTCTTATATAGTTAGACAATCCTTTTCCATTAAACATTATATCTATAACATCTGAAGATGTTTTAAACGTTTGACCCGTTTCAATACATAGTATTTTATCATTTCCACCAACAAATAAAAATCCATTTGACCCACCATCTGTAACATTATATCCAAAATTTTTATCTAATAAATTCCATGAATTAATATAAAATTTTTCCATTTTGTCAAGTGAATTTATTAAATTTTCTAGATTATTTGCTTGGAATTCATGTAGCAAAATAAATTTAAAAGCTTCTAATCCAAATATATTATAATCATTTTGTAAATTTTCATTATAATGATTATTACAGTTTAATGCACTTTTATGTTGATTCCAACGATGTTTATATCCTTTCTTATTATATGTTTGTCCAATGTATTTTTTACCATTGATTTTATTTTGTATGCAGTATATATAACCCTTATACTTCATTATATCACCCTCCTTAATACTATAATAGTATTTTAGAAGCTTAAATTCCACAAAACTAAAACGTGTATACAGTATACATTATTTGTTATACTTGTACTATAACATATGTTTCATGTAGAACAATATTCCGTGGAAAATTTTCATATAACTAAATCCATCTATACAATATGCAAATGTTTTCCGTGGAACTTTTACATATAAATAAATCGGGATATCTAAAATCAAAATCCATGCAGTAAAATACCCCACCCCCATTTTAGGAGGTGGAGCTTTTTTCTAGGATACTAGCAATTGTAATCTTCTGTATCTATATTTTCGTAACCATATTTTTCAAGTTCGGCTATCATGTTTTTCTTCATTGTCTTGAATATGTCTTGTGTCATCTCCATGAATTCCCATCCTTCAATTCTTGTTTCACATGGAACTTCTATAGAAGCTATTGAGAAACCATACCATTCTAATTCATCTAAGTCTTGTACCTCAACCATTAAATCTGTTATTAAGCTACAGTCCATACCTTGACTTGTATAGCATCTTACATATATTTGTTTATTGTCAATGTATCTAGTTATTTTTTGTAATTCCTTTCTAGCCTTCATTATAGTCATTTCTTTTTTAACTAATTTTCTCATATCACTTTTTTTCATTTTCATTTCCCCTTTTCTTTTTTATTTGTTTTTATACTTAAATTAT
>JAEDGC010000003.1 GCA_016297695.1 Bacilli bacterium | reverse complement strand
AAATAAGAGATTATTTATAAAATAATATTTATATTATTTTAATGAAATGTGGTATAATGTAAATAGAGATGAATGAAAATTGTTTTCAAAATTATAAATACATGCAAACAAAAACTAAAAATTTTTATAAACAAAGCAGGAGGAATGGTTATATGACTAATGAAAGTTATAATAATGTAAAAAACAAATACAACGAGTTAATTTCAAAAAGAGAATCCATTGATGAATTACAATCTATATTGGAAAAATTAGAAGAAAATAAAGCTAAATTAGAAATGGATTTAAACGTTCAAGAATATGTATCAATTTTAGAACAAATTGATCAAATAATAAAAATGTTACCTTCACCAGATGAAAGAAAATCTATGACAGATGAGCATCTTTTATGGATAGCAGCAAATCAAGTAGTATTAGAACAAAATACAAATAATATATATGTTTATATGGGAACTTATGATTATAGTGATGAGGGTGATATAGTTCATGGGAGTAGCGTCATAGAACTTCCAGATGATTCTACTGATTTTGGTTGGAAATTATATAAGAATATTGAGTTAGTAGATTATAATGCTGATAAAATAGTTCCAAAACAAGAATTAGGTAATTTTGAAAAAGAAACTACAATTTTATATGCTCCTAAAGATATATTTCCGGATATTTTTTATCGTAAAGTGAAAAAAGCATTTTTTGAAACTTTAATTAAATTTGGTCAAGAGGAAGCTGTAGAGAAAATTAAAAGTGAATTTGATATAAAAAATATAGCACCAATTTCTGAAGAAGGACCAAAATTAATAAAAAATAGATAATAATTTAAAATAATATATTAGAGAACGAATGAACATTGTGCGCATTTAGTGCTCATAAATTCCAAAACACATAGTACAAATAAGACCAAAAAAGATCGAATAGTGATTCAGAAAAAATACAAACAATGCTGTGGAAATAAGGGAAAGATTAATATTTAAAAATTAGTAAATTGGATTGAGTTCATAACTTATCCACATTATACTAAAGGAACCTAAGTAAGGATGTAGACAAGAATTTAATGTGGACATCCTTTTTTATATCATTAATGGTATAATATATGTAGGAGTTGATTTAATGCTAAGTCCAAGGTTAGAAACAGAACGATTAGTTCTAAGAAGATATAAAGAATCTGATATTGATATGCAACATGAAGTATTAACAGATAATAGATTAGCAAAATATATTAAATTTCCTAATTTGACAATGGAGGAAGAATTAGAGTGTATTAAAGATTGGATAAAAAATGCAGATAATTCAAAATATGAAAAATGGGTAATAACTTTAAAAGATGATAATACACCTATTGGAAATATATCAGTAAATGGAATTGAAAAAAAGCATAACTATTGTAACGTTGGTTATGTAATATTGTATGATTATTGGGGAAAAGGATATGCTTCTGAGGCTTTAAAGGCCGTATCAGATTATTTGTTGGATAGTGGATACTATTTAGTTGAATGTTCATGCAATGAATTAAATAAACAATCATCTAGAGTAATGGAAAAAGCAGGTTTTAAAAAAGATGGATATATTGCTAATAGAAGACTTAATAAGGATGGAACATATTCTGGTGTAGAATATTATAGTAAAGCAAAATAATAATATTAACATTCAAAAAGTATTAACATATTGTTAATGCTTTTTGGATGTAAAATAGTTTATGGAAAGAAGGATGAAGATAATATGATATCTATAAGAAAGCGAAATAATTTATATTAATACAGATTTAAAGCAGGGAAGGTTAATGGAAAAAGAAAACAAATATCCAAGTCAGGTTTTAGAACTAAAAAAGAAGCATATATATAAGGGCAAAAGGAAGTGTTACAGAATGTAATATGTTATATTCTGAATATTTAGATTACTGGATGAAAGAATATTTTGAGATTAATTATAAATATTCCGCAGCCAAAAGATATAGAGAAGCTTTTGGTAATATAAAAAGAGAATTAGGTAATTATAAATTATCTAATATAACATCGTTTATTCTTAATCAAGCATTATTAAAATTATATCAAACATCAACTACAAAGGAAGCATTAAGAAATTATCAAAAAGTAATTAAAAGTTCATTAAGAGATGCAACATATTATTTTGGATTTATAAAAAATAATCCAGCAGCAGACTTACAAATACCGAGAGTTTTATCATTTGAATTAAAAAAAACGATATAGGTCATGTTTATACTAATGAAGAGATAAAGTTTATCTTAAATAGATTTAAAAATAATAAAGTATTTATAACTGCATTTCTTACTGCTTGTTATACAGGAATGAGAACAGGTGAAGTATTTGCGTTAACTTGGGATGATATAGATTTAGATAATAGAATTATTAAAATAAATAAAACAGTGTATGCAAAAGATAAAGAAGAAAATAGTAGATGGTATTTAGGCACTACTAAAACAATAGGTAGTCATAGAGAAGTCTATATATGTGATACTTTATATTCAATATTATATGATTATAAAGAATTACAAAATAAATATAAGAAAAAATATGGTAAAAATTACAAACACTATATTTTAGAAGAAGTTAAAAATAAGTATGGTAAGTTAGTGGAATATAAAATCATAGAAAGTAATTCTAAACGTAATAGAGTAGAAATGGTGTTTACTAGGAAATATAGAACGTATTCTGGAACTGATATTGTTAAATATCCTTTTAAAGTAATTCATCATGAATTAGGAATAAAGTGCAGATTCTATGATTTAAGAGGAAGTTTTGCAACAATTAGTTTAAGAAGTGGTTATGAGATAAAAGATATTGCTGAAGTGTTAGGACATAAGCGAATAGAAACAACTGAAAAATATTATATTTCTAGTACAAAAGAAGATAAGAAAAAAGTGACTGAAATGTATGAAAAAACAACAAATTTTCATTAAATTTAATTTGGTCGAATTCAATCAAATTAATTGTTAAACATTATAAAAAATAGTATAATATATTTAAGAAATTACTTATCAAATAATATTAAAGGAGGCAAAAGATGACGGATAAATTAATTGGAAATGAAAACAATATTTTATTTTATAATGATGAAAATGGAAATACACAGATTGAAGTATTACTTGAAAATGAAGATGTTTGGTTAAATACCGAAGCATTATCAACGCTTTTTAATATTGATAGAAGTGGTATTGTTAGACATATTAACAATATCTATAAAGATGAAGAATTAAGTGAAAATAGCACATGTGCAAAAATTGCACATGTGGGTAATGATGGGAAACAAACTTATAATACCAAGTATTATAATCTTGATATGATTATTTCTATCGGTTTTAGAGTTAATTCAAAAAAAGCGATAAAATTTAGAACTTGGGCAAATAAAATAATAAAAGATTATATGGTTCAAGGCTTTGCTTTAAATGATGAAAGATTTATGAAGGCAAGAAAGTCAGATCAAGAATACTTTAAAAGATTACTTGAAAGGATTAAATTAATTCGTACAAGTGAAAGAATGTTTTATCAAAAAATTACTGATATATTTGCAGAATGTTCTATTGATTATGATAAAAATAGTGAAACCGCAACAACATTCTATAAAACAATTCAAAATAAATTTCATTTTGCAATTACTGGAAAAACAGCAGCTGAAATTATCTATAATAGAGTAGATGCAAAAAAAGATAATATGGGTCTTACTACTTGGGAAAATTCTCCTGATGGTAAAATATTAAAATCTGATGTAATTATTGCTAAAAACTATTTAGAAGAAAAAGAAATTAAAAATTTAAATAATTTAGTCAACTTATTTTTAGATATTGCAGAGAATAATGCCGAAAGAAATATTGCAATGTATATGGATGATTGGAAAAATGAAGTTGAAAATGCATTAAAAGTTTTTCATTATGAAGTATTAGATGGAAAAGGTAAAGTATCTCACGAAATGGCAAAAGATAAAGCATTTAGTGAATATGAAAAATATAAAGTTATTCAAGATAACAACTATGTTTCAGATTTTGATAAATTAATAACTGAAACTAAAAAGATAGGAGATAAGTAATCGTTATATAATTTCAAAATATGATATACTTATACATTTAAACGAATGATGGCAATGTCCACATTTTATCCACAGTAGATAAATAATAATGGTACAGATAGTACTATAAATACTGACAATACTGATAATATAGGAATATTCAGTTCATTTGACTCTGGTAAGAAATATAAGCAATGTTGTGGGAAATAACTTATTTTATAAGGGCGAGATTTTAAAAAAATAAAAAATTCATAAAAATGGACATTTTTTGTCCAAAAACGCTAATTTGTGTGCAAAATGTGTGCATTAAATCAAAAGTTATGCACACATTTTATATTTACCATCATAAACAAAGGATTTAAAGCTATGTAAACAAAGAGTAATAAATAATTTATTAATTTTATCATCTAAATTTTTATTGGAAAGTAATCATTATATGATATAATTAAATAATAGTAGAGGAAGTAAAAAAGATGGATACATTAGTTAGATTTTTATTTGATTTTTTAACAATATTTTTTAATGGTATTAAAACTATCGCTTTAGGAATTTTTAATGGATTTAAAGAAATATTTAACATTCCAAATTATATTAAAGTAATTCATGAATATGATGGTGAAATGACAGGTGGAATGCTTATTATTCAAATCATTTCTATAATATTGTTTGTTGTCTTGTTAATAGTAATAACAATTTTAATAATATGGTTAATAAAAAGATTATTTGTGTTTAGAAAAAGAGTGTTAGAACAAGAAGATGTATTAAATGAAGTTGGAAAATTACAAGAACAAGTAGTTAAATTACAAAAAGAAAAAGATAGTATTATGTCAATGAAAGTTAGTCAACTAGGATTAAAACCAGGTGAAGAATTAGAAGAAAATACTGCACTTGAGGAAGTCATTGATGCAAGTGATGCTAGATTTACTAAACTTACTGCTATTGATTTAGCTTATAAAAATTATAAACCAGCTAATTATAATAATACTTTTACTTTGCCAGAATTAGTCGATCTTTTTAGAAATTTTGCTGCTTCTAAATTAGGATTATATTATAGTGAAGAAATGATAATTATCTTCTTATCTGCTATAGCTTCAACTAAACTTGTTATTTTACAAGGTATTTCTGGTACAGGTAAAACATCTCTTGCTTATGCTTGGGGAAAATTTGTTAATAATGATTCATGTATTGCATCAGTGCAACCATCATGGAGAGATAGAACTGAATTTTTTGGATATTTAAATGAATTTACAAAAAAATTTAATGAGACAGAGGTTTTAGCTGAAATTTATAAAGCCAGTTATACAGATGATGTATATACAATGGTTCTAGATGAAATGAACATAGCTCGTGTTGAATATTATTTTGCTGAAATGTTATCTATTTTGGAACTTCCAAATCGTGATGAATGGTTACTTGAAATAGTTCCATCACCTGCAAGTGATGACCCTATTAAATTAGAAAATGGCAAATTAAGAATACCAGGAAATATGTGGTATATTGGAACAATTAACAATGATGACTCAACTTTTATGGTTACCGATAAAGTATATGACAGGGCAATGCCAATTGACATAAATGATAAAGGAAAACCATTTGAATATAAAGAAGTTGATTCAATGAATATTAATGCTTCTTATTTAGAAGGATTGTTTGCAAAAGCTTGTGAAGAACATCCACTAACAGATGAAATGTATACTAAAATTGAAGAATTAGACGATTATGTAATTCAGCATTTTAGAATTGCGTTTGGTAATCGTATCGTTAAACACATGCGTGGTTTTGTTCCAGTATTTGTTGCATGTGGTGGCACAGAAGTAGATGCTGTAGATTACTTTATTGCTAGAAAAATATTAAGAAAATTTGAACAATTAAATATTAGCTATATTAGAGATGAAATAGATGGTTTAATAGCATTTATGGATAAAAAATTTGGTAAAACAAATTTTAATGAATGTAAAGAGTATTTAAGAAGATTAAAAAAATTAGCATAGGAGTGAGATCATGAAAAATGATGAATTACAATTATTTAATGATTATTCGAATATTTCAGATACACAAAAGAATGTATTTTTGTCAAATATTGAATCAGATTTAAAATATAATGTTCATTATTTTAAGTGTGAATATGATTTTACTTGGCTTGATGTGATGGAAGATACAATTCGTTATATAGAAAATATTACAAAAGAACCTAAAGTATTTATTTTAAATAATGAAGAAATAGTTCAGGTTGAAAAATCAAAAAAAATATCAGTTGAATCAGTTGTTCATTTAACTCAGCATTCTGGTTTTGTTAGCAAATATGATGAAAAAACTGGCGAAATAAGACCATCAAAAATATTAAATATTACTCGTGAAGAAACGATGGATATATATGAAAATAGATTTATATATACTTTGATAAATAAAATGGTGGATTTTATAGAAAATTATGGAATTCTTGCTTTAGAAAATAATAGTTCTATGAATAATAAAACCCTTTCTTATAATGCTCAAACTAAAAAAAATGATGAGTTTATCAACATTAAATTGAATATTGAATCTCTTGAAGATAAATCTATAAGTAACAAAGAAAAGACCAAAAGATTAAATGAAAGAATAATTGATATCAGAAATAAAGTACATGCTTTAAGAAATACAATGTTTTATAAAACTCTTAAAGAACTTAATGTCTTGGAAGTAAAAAGTCCGATTAAGAAAACAAATATAATTTTAAAAAATCCAAATTTTCAAAGAGCAGAGTATTTATGGCATTTTTTAGAAACATATGATAAGAATATAAAAAAAGAAACAAAATATTCTAGAAATTATTCAAATAATAGAGAGATTGAAAAAAAATTAAATACAGCATTTTTACTAAATTATTCAATAATTGGAAATAAAGAAGCTTTAGAAAATAATACCGAAGAAGAAGTAGATGAAATCAATTTAAATTATTTAAAACACAATATAAGTAATTATCTTACTCATGATACTTTTATAGAAGAGGAAAAATTTTTAAAAATTATAAAAGCAGAGTATAAAAAAATTCGTGCTAAGCAAGAGAAAGATTATAAAGAAATAAGAAAAATTATTGCTATTGATTTGAAAGAATATGAAGAAGAAATTTTAGATATTAGAGAAATATTAAAAATAAATAATTAATATATATTTTTACTGTATTTTATAGTATAATTAGTAATATTAAGATAGTAAAGGTATGGTGGTGATTTATATGTTAAAAGATAAAATAAAATTACGTATAAATCACATTTTTTCATTTCTAAAAAAAAATAAATTTATTGTAATTGGAGTATTATTATTTGTAATTATAGTTGGAATAAGTATTTATAAATCTTTAGCTCGTGTTGGATTTAACATGAATGTTGTTTATAATCAAAATAAACCTGAAGATGCTTGGTTTTTAAAACTTGTGGATGAAAAAGAAAAAGAAAAAATAAATTATACTACATATGATAATTCAATAAATTATTTTGCTAGTGGTGATGGAAGTAAACAAAATCCCTTTATAATAAATAATGCCAGACACTTTGAAATATTAAATGATATGCTTGATAATAAGTATATTTATAAGGCAGATAATTCAGTAGTCACAGGTCAATTTTCGTATAGTAAATCATTTAATGTAACAAGTTCTTTTACTGGGAATTCTGATAGAACAGTATATGTTGGAACAGGTTCAATAATTATTGATAATACAACAGGTAAAGGTATAAAAAATATTTATTTAAGTTTTCATTCTAAAATGGATGACTATAATGAAAGAGATATTCCTACTGTTGGTTCTTTAAAATTAAATGGAGAGGTTATTCCTGATAGTGCATATTCTTATAATGCTGAAACAAGAACTTTATTAATAGATTATGATTGTAATTTAGAAGTTAATTCTAGATATGAAATAACATTTGAAGTTGCATCATATTATGAAAATTCTTCTTTTGAAGTTGATATATATCGTATAGTAACACCAGAGATTGATATTTATTATAGACAAAGTGATTATATGACTTTTGATAGTTTATATTATAAAGTTACAGACAATATCGACTTAAGTGGCGTTAAATTAAAACCAATTGGAAATGAAAAGAATCCTTTTAAAGGAAATATTGACTTTGATTATCATCATATTAAAGGATTAGATATTGAAGTTGGAAAATATAATGGTTTATTTGGATTAGTTAATGATGCCACAATTAAAAATGTTATTTTAGATGGTAATGAAGTAGAAATAAATAATAATGAATTAAATTATTCTGGTTTATTAGTAGGGTCTGCTCAAGGAAATTCAAAGATTTATAATATAGGTGTCTTAGATAGTACTTTAAACATAACTAGAAATTCTAGTAATGAAATGTATGCTGGAAGTATAGTTGGACATATTACGGGAAGTACAGTAGTAGCTAATTCATACAGTTATGCTAAAATTAAATCATCTGGAATATCAAATAGTAATTTAGTAGTCGGAGGATTAGTAGGGTATAGAACTGGAAATAATACTAAATTTGATGATAATAATCCTAAAGTATACTTGCTTACTATGTATGGTGAATTTGATATTAAAAGTAGTAAAAGTTATCAATATGTCTATAATGGTAATATGTTTAATGCTAGTGAGTCTCCTACATATTGTTATTATTTATGGCAAGGAGATACTATGGATACTAATACAGGTATAGATAATACTTATGCTATTTTAAAAAGCTATGATGATATTATTGCTGATGGATTTAAAGCACATTTAAATAATTATAGATATATGGTAGATTACTATGTGGGTAATAGTAATACAATTAGACAAAATCAAGATAAAGGTTATTCTGATATTGCTTTTTGGTATACAAATAATGATGAATCTTTGTATCCTATAATAAAAAAGAAGACAGATAACTCATCTAATGTTAATCTAAATGATATTTCAACATCTTCTACATCAAATTCTATTAAAGTTAATTTAGTCAATCCTAGTAATAATTATGAAACACGCACTTATTATGTAAAAATAACAGATAAAAATGAAAGTATAAATGATTATACCAATAGAAAAATAGTATTACCATTTAATTCAAAAACTGCAAATTTTAAATATGCAGGTAATGGTAAAAAAGATAATTATACCATGACATTATCAGGGTGGGAATTAACATCTGTAGTACAAGATGGTAATCGTAAAACAAGTAAAATTAATGGTTCAGAAATAGACTATAATTATGTATTACGTGAAGGCGAAAAAGCAGCCCAGAAAGATTTAGGAACTGTTTATGCCGAAGGCGGATTTTATTTGGTTCCAGATGGTGTTACAGAAATAACTTTATCTGCTAGATTTGCATATACCATTTTTGCTAAGGATGCATATAATGATTTAGTATTTAATCCAACATATACTAATGGAGATTCTAGTTCATACGGTACAACTGGTTCATCAGATTCTAATGATGGTTTAACAGAAGAAACAGCAGTGTCAACACTTAATGCTGTTTATGATAGAATCGGTCAAATAAATCAAAGTGATAGACAAACAATATATGATGTTGTAGTTATGCTTTGTGGTAATTTCCATTATAATCCAACTACTTCAGTTGATGCCGGTTCAACAGCAACATCATCAAACTGGGTATATTACTCCAATGATAGACCATTAACAATTATGTCAATGGATAAAGATGGAGACTTAGAACCAGATTATTCTTTTTACACAAGAAATGTTCATGATCAAGATATTCCTAGTCTTAGATTCAATTTTGTTAATGTTTTAGGAATTCCACAAGTTGGAACTATAAACGCAAAACTAAATGCCCTTACGATAATGAGTGGTGGTTCTTTTGAAGTTACTGAAACAGCAAAAACAGATCGTATAGATATTCGTCATTTTCAAGCTTCATATCTTAAATTAAATGGTGGTTATTATGATGTTTATAGTGTGTGGGTTACTGAAGCAAAACCTTTAACAAAACAATATATTTATTTTGGTGGTTATGCTAAAGCAATATATTTTTCAGCTGGTAATGAATCTCGTGGTGTAATTTCTAGCTTACAAAATGATTTACCAGTTTTTGTAGTAGCAGGTGGTCGTATCGAAACATTAGCTTCTACTTATTTTAGTACAGTAATTAATGCCTCTAATGATGTTAGATTTTATGTTGATGGCGGTTACATAAATGATTTTTATACGACATATAATGCATCTTTAATGAAAAGTGCTAAAGTATACGTAAATAACAGCTATATAAATAGATATTATGCTGGTGGACATACTGAGTCAGCTTATGTTTATGGTGGAGTAGAAACAAATATAAAAGATTCACGTATTGGCCAATTATATGGTGGGCCAGAATATGGGACTATAAAAAAAGGTTCTACACTTAATATCGTCAATTGTACTATTGATAATTTTTATGGTAGTGGATATGGTGGAACACAAACTACTGAAATAAAACTAGTTTATGTTGATTCAGGTAGTGATGTTTGTGAAAGTACTGATTATTATTATAATATTTCAAATAATTGTTCACATGAAAATACATCATACGGTAGTGATACAAATAGATCATATTGTTTTGGACGAAGTAGTGATGAATATGGAATTGAAACAGCTTTTTATTCTACAACTTATTCTAAAGCAGGATGTCCTTCAAAAGCATTTGCAGTTTATTATTCATCATTATCAGCCGCAAATGTTGATAAAGTAACAGTTAATATAACAAATTCCACAATTTTAAAAGATTTCTATGGTGGTGGAAATAAAGGAATTGTTGATAACTCAATAGTTGTCAACATGGATAATACAACAGTTAAAGGAGATTTATATGGCGGTGGAAGAAGTAATGCCAAAGAAACTTTGGAAGTATATGAAGATACCACTGGTTATGAGCCACCAACATTTATTTCTTATACAATTGATACAGAAGCTGTTTATCCGCAAAAGTATACTTATACTTGGTCAGGAGATAAAACAAAATTTAATAATTCTTCAGTGAATACAACTGAAAAATTAATATATTCTGAAAATGATGGTAAATTAGGAAATGTCAACGGTAATATTTATCTTAATATTAAGAATTCTACAATTGAAAACAATGTTTATGGCGGAGGAAATTTATCTGAAGTAATAGGTAATATTTATATTAATTTATCTGATAATAATAGTATTAAAGGTAATGTTTATGGTGGAGGAAACGAAGCTGAAGTTACGGGGAATATTGATTTAAGAATTAAAAACCAACCACTTGAAAATGTTTATGGTGGAGGTAAATTAGGAGATGTAGAAGGAACTTCCACAATAACTGTGAGTGATTCAGATGTAAAAAATGTTTATGGTGGAGGAAATGAAGCCTCAGTTACAAATACTAAATTATATTTAGAAAAAGGTAATATAACTAATGTGTATGGTGGAAGTAATAAAACTGGAACAGTAAGCAATTCAGAAGTTTATGCAGGATATAAAAATGAAGTTACTGCAGAAACTAAACCAGCTGAAGAAGAAGAGAGCGAAACACCATCAACACCTACAGAACCAACGGTTCCATATTTACCTGATTTAGATACGTGTAAGAAAAGAGATATAACCTATGGTTATTCATATGTTAATAACATGTTTAATTTTGAAGTAACAAACAATACAGATTATGATTTTACTTCTTGGAGTGTAGTAATAAAATTTGCTAATGTTACTGCCGAATCTACTAATAACTGGTCTGGTCATAAAAATACATGGAATACAACTGAAGAGCTAACTATTACCCATTGGGGACAATGGTATGAACCTAATACAACAACTTTACCTAAAAATAGTACGACAAAATTATTTGATAACAATTACCCACTTGAAATAGATGGAACTGATGTTGAAGTAACTAGTGTTGTTATTACAGCATATGATGAATCTGGAAATGAATATACAAATACCATATGTAAAGATGAAGATAATAAAAATCCAGAAAATCCTGATCCTGAAGTTCCAGATTCTGGTGAAGAAGAAAATCCAGTTGAAGAAGTAATTTTTGCAAATGTTGTAAATATTTATGGTGGAAATAATCAAGGTGGATTATGTGAAAATACTAAAGTTTATGTAAAAGATGCTGAGGTAACAAATGTCTATGGTGGTGGAAACTTAGCTACAACTACTAATACGTATGTAAAATTAGAAAAAGGTTCTACTATTTTAGCAAATGTCTATGGTGGTGGAAATGAAGCTCCTGTAACTGAAGATACATTTGTAATTCTAGATAAAACATACATCAAAAAAAGTGCTTATGCTGGTGGAAATGGTACAAAAGCAACAGTCGAGGGAAATACAGAAATTATAACTGCTGGGGATACTTTAATTGAGCACAATTTATTTGGTGGAGGTAATGCCGCAGAAACTGGATTGAATTCTAAAAATAACTCAATAGCAAAAGTTAATATAACTGGTGGAACTATAAAAAATAATGTTTATGGAGGAGCTAATACTTCAAAAATATTTGGTTATACAAAATTAGATATTGGTCCAAAAATTGAAGGTTATGATTCTAGTGCTATTCATATATATGGAACGGTCTTTGGAGGAGGAGAGGCAAATGCATCTGGATCTGAAGACTATGATTATTCATATATTTCTGTAACAAAAGGAATTGACTTAAATATTGATGCTAAAGATAATAATATTATTATTGATGGTAGTATCTTTGGCTCAGGTAATGCATCGTCTACATCTGGATATTCAAATATTAAAATATATAATTTTGGCGAAAGAAAATTACCTAAAAATTTAATCTCTATTCAAAGAGCATCAAATTTATTATTATATAATTCTAGTATTAATTTAAGCGGAGCAACTGATCGAACAAATCAATTTAATTCAATTGTTTACTCTTTAAGTAGAATAGATTCTTTAACACTAGCAAATGATTCAACAATGTATATGCAAAATGGTACAAATGTAGTCAAAGAATTTAACAGTGTTCTTATGAATGGTTCAGAAACATCACTTGCAACGGTGAAAATCCAAAATGGTGAAATAACTAAGAATGTTGATAATAGACTATATATGGTAGTAAATAAAGCATTTAATATTATTGATTCAGAAAATTTGTCAACAGGTACTTTTGGATCAGTAAATGGTATGTCTTTCTTAGGATTGTTTGAAAATGATAGGGAAAAAATTCCATCAACAGGTATTTATAATTCAAATTATAATACAGGTGATGTAGTATCTACGGAAGAAATATTTCAATTTTATAGTGGTTCTTATGTAATGGGATTACATAAAAATAATCATGATATAGAAAAAGATGGATTCTATACTAATTATGTAGATGATTCTAATACTATTGAAGTAAAATATATAGAACCTACACCAGAAGATGCAAAATATTATAGATGGGATGTAGGGACAGCAGCACATACTTATGAAATATCATTAACGGCATCTAAATTTGCTACTATGGGTACTGCAGAGTTGCCTTTATTAGGATTTGAAAAACCAAATACATATTTTGATTTGATAAGTTATAACGACAATAGTTTAGAAAGTGGTGTTAAACTAATAAATCCTGATGATATACCAAGAATAACAAAAAAAAATGCTGATGCTTTAACAACATTTGGCTTAGAAATGAGTAGTAGTAATGCCAACTGGCTAACTGATGGTACAACATATTTTGTATCTGATGAAGATGCTTCAAAAATTATGGGGACTAAAACTTATATAACTAATAATACAAATGAAATTCCTACATTTAACTTTATATTTGCTCATTCAAAGAATATTTCAGAAGACAAAAAGTTAGGAAGCGTAACCATTGGATTACTTTCATATACCCCAATAGATGAGGTGACTTATGAAATACAACGTATATACATTAATGTTTATTTAGATACAAAGTACTATGAAAATGATAACTACGAATCTTCAATGACACCAGGGAAAGAATATGAATTATTTGTTAATTCTAAAACTGACATAACATCAACTTCATCACTATCGGCTTACTTTTCTTTATTAGTAAAAAAGGATAAAAGTATATATACTGATGCTTATCATAGAGTATTAATTTCTAATTTTAAATTACCAGAAAATACAAGAATAACAATGATTGATAGAACCGTTGAAAAAAAACCAGTATACTATTATTATGATGTTGATAATAGCGATAAAAATACTGAATATGTTAGTAATAAAGACGGAATTGAAACTGAATTCTATATTTATCCATTAGCTGATTTTGTTGCGATGGGATCAACAAGTCCAGGTAATAATTATGATGATGTTGAAGCAAACAAAAAATATTTTAATGCCGAATTAGGAGTATCTGAAGAAGAATTTATATTTATTGTTGATTATAGTGAAGCAAATATTACAGAGGATATTACTAATGCCGAATTATTACTAGAGTTAAAAGATGAGGATGAATGTACTCATTATGATTCACTTGGTGTATCACATTCCAATATGGTTTATAACATTTACGCAGATGCAAATTCTAGTATAGAAATTGAAATGACACCAGATAAGGAAACTGCATATCATGGTTACGATTTCAATATTGAAGCAATATTAGATTTCTCTGAAAAAGTTATTGACATGGTAACTATTAAAGACACTAATTATATTCAGGATAAAATGGGATTGAAATTATCTTTCTATAATAGTAATGGTGAAAAAATAAATGGTACAACATTATTTGGAACGGTGTTTACTATTAATGGTAAAAAGTATTATGCAGATATCGATGGATCTATAAGAGCAAATATTGCTGATTTAGTATCAGATATTAAAGTTAATATCAATGTTAATTTAGAAAAGAGTGTTCTTCCTACGGATAGATATAAGATTGTTTTAGAAGCGTTTGGTTCTCCAGATGGATTATATTATGGCTTAACTTCCAGTGGTATGAAATCTCTTGAAATGGATATAGTAAATGAGAATTATGGATTGAATTCAACTGTTGATAAAAATAGTGTAATAGTTGATAAAGTTACTGGTTTAGATAAAAATAATTCAAATGAAATAACATATAATATAGAATATTCTAGTCAATTTAATAATCCTAATATTAGAGTTATATTATATCGTCGTAAGTATGATACAAACTATTCATTAGAATATGAAGCTGTTGATTTAAAAGACTATGTTTTAAATGAATTAATAAAAGTAAATGAAAAAGAGTATTTAGTTTCAAATAATATTAATGAAATAAATGAATTTACAATCCATTTAAAAGATAATTTAAAGTCAGGTACATATCGTATGACATTTGAATTATATAATAATGATTCCTACATTGATGAAGTATATTCATATCTAATTATAAGATAACAAACTTATTGTTGTTATCTTATTTTTTTGATATAATGATATCTATAGAATAGGTGGTAAAATGAAGAAAATATGGGTTAGCATAGTTCTTATATTTTTAGCTATATTTATATTTGAAATAGCAAAGACCTATTCATATTATATTGATGAATATGATAATAAAGTAGATTATAATATCGCTAGTTGGAAAGTAGTTGTTAATGATAAAGATATTACTAGTGAGGAAGATAAAGAATTTATAATAGATAATTATAATTATATAAAAAGTGATAATAGTACTTTATCCAAAGCAAATGATAAATTTGCACCAGGAATGATAGCAGAATTCACTATAACTATTGATTCAGCAAAGGTTGATGTAGCATTTGATTATTATTTAAATATCGATTTATCTGTGTTAGAAAACAATAATATAAAAATAGCATATGTTAATAATTCATTTGGTAATATAGAAAAAAATGATAATATTTATCATGGTTTTTTTGATAAACAAAGTATCGAAAATAATGAAAAAGATTTAATAACTGTTGGAATTGAGTGGCTTGATACAAAAAATTCCAATGATCATGAATTTAGTCAAGTGTATGAAGGAAAATTAAGTATTCCAGTTAATTTAAGTTTAAAACAAAAGATGGAGTAGTGATTAAAAATGATAAAAAGAATATTAAAGGGGATTAGTAACTTCTTATTTATTATTTTGTTGATATTATTATCAATATCTTTTTATTCATGGGTTCAAATATCAATAATACATAAACCTTATTCTTCATTTATGGGATATTCTATTTTTGAAGTTGTAACAGGTAGTATGTCAGGAACAATTGAAATTAATGATTATATAATTGTAAAAGAAACAAAAGATATCAAATTAAAAGATATAATTACATTTAAAGATAAAGATTCTTTGGTAACTCATAGAGTTATGGAAATAAAATCTGATTCTATTGTTACGAAAGGAGATGCTAATAATTCTGAAGATATAGAATTAAAATACGAAGATGTCATTGGTAAGGTAGTATACGTTTTACCAAAAGGTGGGGTGTGGAAAAAAGTGTTTACTGATTACAATGTACTAATAATGTTATTTGTTACGATGACATTTTTCACAATATATTTTTCTTTAGATGAAAAGAAAGAAGAAAAAAAGAATAAGAAAAATTCTAAAAAAGTATTAAAGCAAGAAGATACTCCTAAAGTTAGTGAGAATATAATTGAATTACCAAAAGAAAAACAAAATGTTGAAGATAAAAGTTTAAAAACTATAGAACTTCCTAAAATGAAATCAGTTGAAGATAAAAAAAGTTCTAAGACTTTAGAACTTCCTAAAATGAAAAAATAATGATAGAGTGATAAGTATGAAACTAGATTATAAAAAATTAAAATATAATACAATTTTATTATTAGTATTTATGCTAGCTATAAGTGGATTTTTATATTTTTCAAAAACATTTGGAATGTATGTCGCTAGTGGTGAAAGCCAGGCAAATGTTGATTTAGCATTCTCTTTGTTACAACCAGATGAATTAGAAAAAGAAATACAATTAGAAGATATAAAACCCGATTCTTCTGAACATACTTATAGTTTTAGTGTTGCTAATTATGAAAAAGATAGATTAATTGATGTTAACATGGAATATATCGTTAAAATTATTTCTACAACAAATTTACCTATTACATATAGTTTATATGATTGGGATGATAATAAAATTGATGTAACAGATGAATATATTACGGATGAACATGCAACAGTATTTTATGTTATTACAAGCAATGATTATAAGATGAATTACACCGATAAAAAAATAGATAAATTTAAAATTAAGTATTCATTAGATAGCCAATATGACAGTAGTGTTTATCAAGATATAATAGAATTGTTAAGTATTAAAATAGAAGTTAAACAAGTATAGGTGATACATATGAATATAATAAAGAAAAATAAAAAAATTATTATTATAGTACTGATTTTAGTTTTTATAGTTCCAGCCGTTACCTTTGGTAGATATATTTATAATCTATTTTTAGATCATTATTTTGCAAGTAAAAATTTTTATTTTAATAGTGATTTATTAAGCAAAGATGGTACACAGTATACAATTAGCAATTGGTCAGGCGTTGATTCTTATGTTTTGACTATTAATATGAATTCTATTAAAAATGATAAAAAATATGCTTTATCAGATATATATTATAATATTGAATATGAATGCGGAGAAAAAGTAAATTGCTATTTAAATAAAGATTCTGGGATAATTCCGGCTAGTACAGATGGTGATAAAAATAGAGATTCTTTTGCTTTGACAATTGTTCCTAAAGAACCATTTGTAAATAATGAAGAAACAAATATAAGTATAACAGCTAAATCTATTAGTCCTTATAAAAAAACATTAAGTGCATCATTTAAATTAAGGGCATCTAAAATAGGTCTATCTTATGAAATAACAGATAAAAAAGACGATATATTTTCAGTACTTCGTTTAACTAATTCTCTAACATATTATACAGTTAAAGAAGCATTTGGAATTTACAATATTGGTGATGAAATAGAACAATATAAATATCAAGAATTAAGTAGCGAAGATAAGAAAAAATGTTATTCATTGCTTGTTAATTTATCTTTTGATCCCAGAGTAATAAACATGGATTTAACTAATGCATATTATTTAAAAGTTTTAAAAAATAATCCTTCAAAAATTACTACAGTTAAATTAAGAAAAGTTTTGAAATCTTTCGGGGATTATAAAGAAGATGATTTAATAGATGAAAATACTTATGATGATTTAAGTGAAGAAGAAAAAGTTAATATTAGTAGTCAATATGACTATGTTAATGGTATAATAATTGAAATAGATGCTATATCAAGTGCTGATATAAAATTTTATAAAAAGGATACAACAAATGATTATACATATCCGTTTGTTAATGAAAATTCAATTGTAGAAATTAGTTAGGAGTAAAGATTAAAAATGAAAAAAGTTTTGAAAATATTATTAAATATTATTAAGTGGATATGCTTAATTACGTTTGGAATTTATATATCTATATTAGTTGTTCAAAAAGTAACAAATAATAAAGCATCTTTAGCTGGTTATAGAGTATTTACTGTTATTTCAGGTAGTATGGTTCCTAAATACAATATTGGTGATATTTTAATAATTAAAGAAAAACCTGTAAATGAAATAAAAGTTGGCGATGACTTATGTTATTTGGGTAAAGAAGAAGATTTTAATAATAAGGTTGTAACCCATGCGGTAAAAGAAGTTAAAAAAAATGAAGATGGCACTATTTCTTTTATCACTGAAGGAATTGCTAATGTGATGCCAGATCCAGAAGTAAATCAAAGTCAAGTTTATGGAATAGTTACTCATAAAACAGTTATTCTAAGTTTTATCGGTAAATGTTTAAGTAATAAATTTGTATTCTTCTTAATTATATTTGTTCCTATATTTGGTTATATTATTATAAAAATTTTAAAAGTAATAAATGAAGTAACAAAAGATGATGAAGATGAAGAAGAACAAGAAGAATAAAAAGATTAATGAAATAAAATTACCATTGATACCAGTTTTATTATCAACTATTATGCTTATATATGGAACTTATGCTTGGTTTACTTATTTTAGTGATGTTGATAGTACTATGACAGGACATGTAATTGGTTGGAATATTGATTTTGATGGTTCAACAAATATAGAAAACGAATATGAAATTATTATAAATAATATTTATCCTGGTATGGATGATTATGTAAATGAATTTAATATTACTAATAGTGGAGAAGCATCTGCAAAAATTACTACTGACATCAAATCTATAAGTATTTTTGATGATATATATGAAATCGGCGATGAATTAAATGGAGAAATTTTGAATAATGAAAATTTTTTTGAACTACTAAACAAAAAATACTCTTTTAAATTTAGTACAGGAATAAGTAAGGATATAATTCATACTAATGAAAAATCAGTATTTTCTTTTTCACTGGTATGGCCATATGAAACATACATAAAATTACCTGATGGAAGTTTATTTGATAAAGAAAAAGAATATTTTGTGTTAAACGAAGAAAATTATACTAAAATTGAACTTAATTCTGCAACTTTTGAAGAAAATAAAGATAATATATATATATTAAATGATGAAAATGATACCTTTTGGGGAAGCAAAGCATATGATTTTAAACAATTAAATCCTGATATTCCTTCAATAAAGTTAGAACTTATTATTAATGCTACACAATATATAGAATAAAAAAATATAGCTTAAAATGATTTGCTATATTTTTTGTTTGAAGTTAATTTTTACATCTACATTCGCAGTTTTCTCTTCAGCTTCATGTCCAGCAATTGAATCTTCTTCATTAGTCATTTTTCCAGTAGCATCATCCCATATTATATATATTCTAATAGTTCTTTGCTTACTTTCATCATCTAAATTAATTTCGCTTGATATTGTACTATCATCAATAGAATCAGTTATGTTATCAACAGAGTCAATATAATATTTCATAATTTTTAAATCCGATACTGCAGAATTTTTGTTAGGTAAAACAATTATATCAAAATTAAAAGATACATCAGTATAGCTTCCATCGATTGTGATATCAAAGTATCCGACACTTCCAGGAGCAATTACTCCAGCTGCAACATTATTGTTTTCTATATAGTTAGGTGTAATAGATGCTATTTCTTCAGTACTATTTTTAATATGCTGATTGTTTACAACTATATCCCATCTTGCAACATTGAAGTTTGTTTTAGTTACAGATTTTGTTGCGTACTTAGCAAATGTTGAATTTATGGTATTAAGTGAGAATACTAAAGAAACTAAGCCAAAAAACAAGAATATTAATCTTTTTTGTTTCATAGTTCTCACCCTTTCCATACTATATAATTTTATTATAATTTGACATAATAAAGCAGTCAATTATGTATCAAGTGCATTTACAAACACTTTACAAGTTTGTAAAGAATATTTATATGATTTGACAATTATATTTAATTTACAATTATAATTCTTAGTGGTATAATTAAATTAGTATTCTAGCGGAGGATAGAGATGTTAAACAAGAAATTGAAAATCATGTCATTAATAGCAGTAATAATTTTTTTGGTTTCAACTTTGGCAGTTTCTACTTATGCTTGGTTTACTATTAATCAAAGTGTGAAAACATCAAACATTGAAGTAAGAGCAAGTGCGTCACAAGAAATTAATATTTCTGCTGATGCCCAAAAATGGAAAAATTCTATAACGCTATATGATATTATGAATGCATCTTACTTTGAAAATAGACTTAATCAAATTCCTAATAATTTTCAAGCTTATTCAACAGTTGGAAACCTAAATGATGGAATGATGGATATGTTTCATGGTTTAGTTAAAATGGAAAAAGATGTAGATAGTCCAAATTATGGAAAGTTAGTTTTGACTTCTGAAAAAATTAGTGAAGTAGATGGAGTTACAGGTGGTTTTTTAGCTTTTGATTTATATTTGAAAAATAATATAACAACAAATTTGTATTTGGGAAAGAAAAGTTATGTAGATTATGTATCACAAGATACAGGAATTGAAAATGCTATTAGAATCGCATTTGTTTTTGAAGGAAGCCTTCCATCATATAGTAATGCAAAAGATATTCAAGCATTGAAAACAAATGATGCATCTAATGTTATTATTTGGGAAGCAAATAGTAATAAACATACATCTAATGCGGTAGAAAATGCTAAAAAAATGTATGGGATAGACATTAGTGAAGATTATGAAAATTTAGAATATTATGGCATTAAAAAAGAATTTTCTACACCTCAATTACTTACTAGTACAAGTGAAGAATATTTTGGATTAATGAAAAATAACATTTGTACTAAATCAGATTATTCTACATCCGATACATTAAATCATCATTTATTTATGTTACCAGAAGGCATTAGTAAAATAAGAGTTTATGCTTGGGTAGAGGGACAAGATATTGATTGTGAAAATAATGCGGCTGGATCTGATTTTAAATTTAATTTCAATTTTACAACAAAAAATAAGGAGAGTTAAGGTAGTTATGAAAAAAATTATAGAAAATGTATTTATATTTATTGTGGTAGTATTAATTATTATCATGTCAATTTTATTATTAAGTTACAACGAATTTAAAGTAACAGTTATTGGAAATAAAACTTTACTTATCTTAGATGAAGATATGAAAGATTATAAAGAAGGTTCATTGCTTGTTGTTGAAAAGAAAAATAGCGATAAATATGAATCAGGAGATTATGTATTTTATTATGACACTTCAAAGGAACAAGTTAGAACTATACTTGCCCCAGTAATTGATTTATATGATACAGTTAATGGTGAAAGTTCATATATAGTTGGAGAAGATTACGTAGTAGATGAATCATATATTATTGGTAAAATAGAAAATACAAAAGAATATACTAAAATTGGTTCTGTATTAGGGATTTTAGAATCAAAATGGGGTAATTTATTCTTAGTAGTAGTTCCAGCATTTACTTTATTCTTGTATGAAGTTTATAATTTAATATACGAAATTAAAAAACTTAAAAATAAAAAAAAGAAGAAAAAAGTAGTTGTTGAAGAAGATGACTCAGAAAAATAGGGAGTAGTAATTATGATGGATAAATATAAATTAGAAATAAAAGAAGACGTTTCTTTAGCTACTTTAGATAAAGCTCTAGAAATGATTAAGAATGCTAAAGAAAAAGTAAAAAATAGCATAAAAGAAGATGTAATCTTAAAAAGTGAAAGAGAAGGAAGAGGACAAAAAAACATTGGAGCTGGAAAATCTAGATGAAAAATTTAGAAGAATTAGCAAAGAGAATTGAAACTATAGAAAATAAAGCATCTAGTATGCAAAGTAATATTCCTTCAGAACAGTTAGTATATAATGGAGTTCTTAGTACTTTCTTAGATGAATTAAATGCTTATGAAATGCAAATAAAAAATGCATTAAACGAAAAAATTAAAACAGTATTAACAAAAGAAAATGTCTCTTTAGACGAAATAGATAATGAAATTAATGATTTGAAACAAATAATTCAATTTAAAGGCGAAGAAAGTGCTTACTTAAAAGAATCAGGATTAGACAAAATTCTATACAAAATATCGTACTCTAAGGATGTAGATATAATTAATAAAAATATAAGAAAATACTTGGGTTGTATGAAACAATATGATGTTAACTTGGAGATTACTCAATTTAATTATTCATATTATACATTAAAATATATGAGTATGTTTTATGACTTTGAAGATGAAAATAATTTTTACATTGTAATGAAAAAATATTTTGAAGAAATATATTGGTCTTGTCCAAATATTATAAAACAATTAGTTTTAAATTTTATTTCCTTGGCAGAAGAAAATAAAAAAATCATTCATAAAAGTATTCTTAATAAAAGAAATAAATTAGTAGCAAAAATGCATTTAGAAAACGAAAGTATTGATGATAGATATTTTTTTAAATTAAATGAATTCTATAATAAGAGTAACACTGATACATTTTATATTTATGAATATTTATCTGAACATAATGATTTTCTAAATAAAATTATAAATTTAAAATATGATGATTTAATAAAAAAATATTCAACTAAGCAGTTAAGTGGACCAAATGACGAACAATTATTTATTGAAAATATTGATAGTTTTCAATCAAATTTAACAGAATATATTAATTTAGTTAAATATAAATATGTTTTAGAATATGAAAAAGAAATATTAAATAATAAAGATAAAAAAGAAAAAATTAATAAAAAAGAACTAATAAAATTAACTAACAAAAAAGATTCTTATAATAAAAAAATTATCAAACTTAATAAAACTAAAGAAAAATATAAAATATTTGGTAAATTAGATGGAAATATTGATAAAAAAATTAGAATTAATAATGCTTATTTAACCAGCTTAGTTGATGAAATATATAAATTAACTATTAAGAATTATATTGAAGAATTTAATGAAGATATTATTAACAATTTAAGTGAGAATTCTAATATATATGATTCAATTTGTTTAGCTAATAAGCATTACATGGCATTATCAAATATAATTTATGAAAAAAAATCAGATGTTGATATATGCAGTGAAATAGATGGAATTGAAAATATATTATTTACTAGAGATTCATTTATTTCAAGAAATACATCTTTAGATTTTTTTGATAATATCAGCTCTTTAATTAATAAAAAGTATATTTTATGTAATATTAATACTAATATTGACTTTGAAGATTATACATCTATTAGAAACGTCATAGACGAATTATTCTTTTTGGTATTAAGTTATAATTTGAAAAAAAAGGGCTTATCACTTACAGATATTGAAATTTGTATCAAAAGAATGCAGGATTAAAAATCCTGTTTTCTATTGAATTTTAATATGTAATTTGCTATACTTTTATTATAGTTGAGATAGTAGGAGGTTGATGATGAATAGTCTTGTAGATGATTATTTGTTATATGTATCTAATACAATAGCAAGTTATTCAAAAGTTATTCTTAAGAACGATGAAAATATTGTGTTAGATAAACTTACAGATATTGTTTATGACTATTTAAACGAAGTATTTTTGTTAAACCAAAAAATAGGTGATTTTGATTTTGGACATACTTTAAGTTTAAAGTTACAAGATCATGAAAATTCTCTGTTTAATTTATTTTTACAGTATGGACTAGTAGATCGTTTAAAATTGAAAGACAAAAATATTAGGAAGTCATATATATTTGTTGTCGATACTATAAACTATTTTATAAATGTTGAAAAATACATTTATAAAAATGCGGATTTTTTTTATAATCAAGTTTCTCTTAAAATTCTAAAGAATCAAATTTTTATTGATAAGAATTATCTAAAAGAAAAATTAGATTCTAGTGAAAACGAATTAGAAAAATTGTATAAGATTAATTGTGATTCTATAAAGAAAATAAATAAGCAAATTGATAAGTTTTCTTATAAGGTACAAGCAATATCAAATGATGAGTATTTTTTAAATGCTCTATATAAAAATGAGAAGTTGTATGATTACAAAGAAAGTGAAACGTTGTATGTATTAAAAGATTATCAAAGGGATGTTTATTTAAATTCTTTAGAAAATTTATCAATTAATATAGTTAAAGAGTTGTTTGAAAATAAAAAAAATAAATATTTTGTTTTTGTTCCAGAGTATATTGCAAATAGTAAAATTGCAATGAAAAAATTATTAAAAATTTTTAATGTATACTCTGTGAATCAACAAGTGTGTTTTATATTTGATTGGGTAAGTTTAAATAAACACGATTATCTTGATGAAATGCTGACAGGTTATGAATATGGTGTTTATTTAAATAACGAAAGTAATTTTGAATACAATTATGAAAATGTTAATTATATGATAATTCATTATGATGAAGAATTAGAAGATATAGTTAGTAGATATTCAAAATTATGTAGTATTATTATTACGGGAAGGTTGAATTCAAATATCAAGAATAAACTTAGAGAACAAAATATTAATAAATTCTGCAACATTAGGGTGGTTACATCATGAATTCATCAGTAAAAATAGATGCAAAAAGTGTAAGAAAAAATAAAATAATATTTAAATTTTTATATTTATTATTGATATTATTATTATTAGTTTTTGCAGTATCATATTCTATCTTGTATATTATTAATACAAATGGTAATTTTACTATTACTTTAGATAAGAATGCAATGGAAGATGAAAAATTAGTAGTTTCACCCAGAGAAGATTTTTCATATACTACTCACAAAATTGTAGTAGAAAATCTTGATTATATGGATAATATTTCAGGAACATGGCTGCCTGAAGATATTGATTCCATAGATGGTCCGCATAATGGAAATAATTATATGGCATATACATTCTACGTAAAAAATAATAGCAATGACACAATTGCATATTCAGTATCATTAAATATACTTTCAGTCATAAAAAACGTAGATGATGCAGTTAGAGTTATGGTATACAAAAATGGTGAAAAAACTGTATATGCAAAAAGAACTCCGATTGGTGATATCGAACCCGGTACAACACCATTTGTTAGTAATGATAAAGTTATGAGTGAATTATATGAAAACTTTAAGCCAAATGATGTTGACAAATATACCGTAGTTGTATATTTAGAGGGTGATGATCCACAATGTATTAATGATATATTAGGTGGAGAAATGAAAATGGATATGCTAATTGGAGAAAACACATTAAAATATGAAAGGTGAGAAAAATGAAAAAGGAAAACAAAAAGAAAAAAAGATTATTGATAGCTTTATTCATGTTAGTAATTTCTGCAATTGCATTAACAACTGCAACATATGCATGGTTCTCTGCAAATAAAGTTGTTACAACATCTGGAATTGATGTTAAAGTTACTGCTGCAACAGGTATTTCTATATCTGCAGATGCCTTGGATTTTGGTAAAGAAATTGATATGGATAAAATAATTGAATTTGCAAAAGATACTACTTTTGCTTCAACATTACAACTACCAGAAGAATTAAACCCTGTTTCAACATCTGGAATTGTTGGTGCAAACACTGAATACTCTTTCGTAAGAGGAGAACTTGGTGAAAATGAAGAAGTTGTTTCATATACTGATTCAACTGTTAATAAAACATTTAAAAAAGATAAAGATGGAAATGAAACAAATTATACTGGTGGAGATTATATAGCATTTGATGTTTATATTAAATCTTCTCAAGATATTAATTTAAAATTAGCTGATACTACTCAAATTACAGCTTTAAATACTGATGCTGGTACTGGTAATTTAGAAACTGGTTTAAGAATTGGTTTCTTACCATTAGGAGTTTCAACTGATACTTCTATTGCTAATCAACAATCTAAAGCTTATAATTTAAATACAGTAGCAACTGATTGGAAAATTTGGAATCCAAATCCTGAATCACACCATGCAGCAACTTTAACAGGATACGCTGTCACTGATTCAGAATCAACAAAAGGTTATTATGGTGCAAAACAAAATACTACTGCAGTTGCTGGGTTAAATGCCAAAGGTGAGACTGCAACTGAAGAAGAAATAGCAGCTAACGCTAACCATTATGTTAAATATTTATATAAAGATGTAGATAGTTCTGCAGTTCCTGCATATTTAGAATTAATTGATAGTTCAAACGCACATTATATTCAAACAACTGAATACGCTGGAAATGTATTTGCAGTTAAAGCTGGTATTAATAAAGTTAGAGTTTATATCTGGTTAGAAGGAAATGACGTTGACTGTGTTGATGCTATTTCAATTTCAAACGGATTAAAAGTTGCTTTAGGATTTGAAGTTGCTTAAGATTTATGAAAAAAATATGTAATTTAAAATTCATTGGTGATATATTTGTAATTATTATAATTATATTGGCTATTTTTGTTACATTATTTACAATTATTACTAACAAGGACGGTATCTCTAATTTGAAAGGGTACAGTCCTTTTAGTATACAATCAAATTCAATGTTTCCTACTTTAAAAAAAGGAGATATGATAATTACATATAATAAAATTAATTATCAGGATTTGAAAGTAAATGATATTATTTCGTTTTATTCATTCGAAAATGGTTCTAATATTATTAAAACCCATAGAATTACAAATATATATTTAGAAAATAATGTTAGATTGTATGAAACAAAAGGTGATAATAATGATGTTAGTGATAATGTTTATATAACAGATGTAGATATTATCGGAAAAATGAAATATCGTATTCCTTTTCTTGGTGGTATAATTGATTTTTTAAAAAATAAATGGGTGTTTTTATTTTTTATAGTGATTCCTTTAGGAATAATATTTATTTATCAATTAATTGATTTTCTAAAAATATTAATCGATTATAGATTAGAAAAGGATGAACAAAAAGAAAAAGAGGTGAAAGTCGAGATATAACACTCGATATTAAATGTTTGAAAATAATATTAATTTAAATTTATACAAAACATTTTATGACGTTGCAAGATATGGAAGTTTTTCAAAAGCAGCTGAATTTACATATTCTACTCAATCTGCTATAAGCAAATCTATAAAAAAATTAGAAAATGAGTTGAAAACTCAATTGTTTTATAGAAAATCAAATGGCGTAGAATTAACAGAAAATGGAAAAGAATTATTATTTTATGTTGAAAAATCATATGGTAATTTATTAACAGCTGAAAGAATTTTGTTTGAAAAAGAAAATTTAGAAAGAGGAAAATTATCAATTGGAATTAATCAAAATCTTGGATCATGTTATATTTTTGATAAAGTATTTGAATTTCATGATAAATATCCTAATATCGAAATATCTTTAATTACCGCTAATACAAACCAATTATTTGAATTGTTGGATAAACATAAAATTGATTTTTTTATAGATACATCATCTCAAAAATTAAGTAATATAGATTTAAAAACAAAAAAAATATTAGAAGCTAAATATGTATTTTTTTATAAAAATAATACTAAACATACAGAATATAAAGATATAAATTCTATTGTTGATTTAAAAGATAAAACATTGATACTGCCTCTTTTAGATACAAGTAGTCGAAAAGAATTAGATGAAATATTTTTAAAAAATAAATTGAAAATTAAAAATGTTCTTAATGTTAATTCAAATGAAATGATTACAAATGCAGTAAAAAAAGATTTTGGAATTGGATATGTCCTTTATGATTTAATCAAAGAAGAAGTATTAAACGGAAAATATAAATTGGTTAATATTGATGAAAATATGCCTTCAATTACAATTAACTTAATTTACAATGAAAAATTTATGACGAATGCACCTAAAAAATTTATTGAAAAATATATAGATTCAATTAAGATATGAATTCAAGGAATATGTCATATGACTAATATTCGTTTTTCTTATATGCTGATATGGTATATAATCAAATTAACTTTTAAAAGTTAATGAAAGAGGTAGGGAAAAATGAGATTAGAGAATATGAATCAAAATGAAATCAAAACATTTAGTGATAAGATTACTATTAAAGAATTAAACAATATTTTTGCAATATTGGTAGACTATGAGAAATATAACAGGGGAAGTCTAGTATACTTTAATTTTCAAAAATACATGGAAGAAAATATAGATATAAATTTATGTACAGAAGATGACTATAAATTATTAGATTTGTACGAATTTAAGAAACTATTTAAAAAATTAGACTTTGGAGAATTAAGTTCAATTCATAATATGATAAATAATATATATTTTTTAAGTATGGATGAAAACTATAAAATATTGTATGAATTAATTCATAGTTTATTAAAAGAACAAGAAGATTTTATTATTAATAATAAAAAATTAGAAAATATGGATAAAGATGAAATGTTATACTATATGAGTTCAATTTCAACTAGTGCTTTAGACAATTATGGTATTCAAATAGATAGTAAAAAAGATATACCTACAGTTGATGAAATGTATGATTTTTATAATAATAGAGATATAAGAAATAGAAAGTTGGTAAATAGATGCGTGAAGATATTAAAGTTATAGAAGTAGTAGCTGCTATAATAAAAAAAGATGATAGTATTTTAGCTACTCAAAGAGGATATGGTGAATTTAAAGGAAAATGGGAATTTCCTGGTGGTAAAATAGAGCCTAATGAATCACAAGAACAAGCACTTATACGCGAAATAAAAGAAGAAACAAATGCAGATATTGTTGTTGATAAATATATCAATACTATTGAATATACTTACACTAATTTTCATCTAATAATGCATACATATTTATGTCATTTAAAAGAAGATAATTTGAAATTTGTATATCATGATAATAAATCTTTAGAACATGAAAACATGGTATGGTTGGATTTAAATGATTTAGATCACTTAGATTGGTTACCAGCTGATTTACTTGTTATTAATGATATAAAAAAACATAACAAAATAATATAAAAGGCAATTATTTAGATATAATTGTTTTTTTATTATGAAAAAATAACCAAAAAAGCAAAAAAGGTGACATTTAAGACAATAAATGATAAAAATATATTATTTGTGTTAAAATTGTATAATTAATTACATGGTATAAAGTGAGTGAGGTAATATGAATTTTATTATTTATGAAGATGCTAAAGAATATTCAACTAAATATAAAAATGTTATTCATAAATTATTGGGACCAACAACTTTAAATTATAAAATTATAGAGATTAATGAATATAATGACAAGGCAAAAAAAGAATTGGATAAAATAGATGGAAATAAAATTTATATATTAGATATTGAAGTTCCAGGTAAAAATGGTTTAGAATTAGCTAGAAAAATAAGACAAAACGATGATTGGATTTCTCCTATAATAATAGTTACATCACATGAAGAATTTAAACTTGTAGGTTATACTGCTAAAATATTGATGTTAAATTTTATAACTAAAAAAGAAAAATTAGAAGAAGATTTATTTGAAACTTTAGAAGTAGCATTAGAAATTAATATGTCAAAAAAATCTTTATGTTATACCAGTAAAGGGGATTTGTATCATATACCATATGCAGACATTTTATACATCGAAAAAAGTTTAAACGATAATGTATGTAATGTTGTTACTAAAAATAACGTTTACAATATAAGAAACACTATTATTGATTTGGAAGAAAAATTATCTGATGATATACATTTTGTAAAAACTCATAGAAGTTGCATAGTAAATTTAAAAAATATTAAATATATTGATTTTGAAAATAATATAATTTCTTTTGGCAATAAAGAAACAGATTTATTATCAAGAAAACATAAGAAATATTTAAAAGAAAGAATGAAGATGATTTAATATGTATCCATTTGTTATTATTTTTTTCAATAGTATTGTTTTTGTAATTTATTGCTTTTTAGGAAGTTATATAATATTACGTAAAAAGAAATCTGGTATAAAAAAAATAGTTATTGCTGTAATATCATTGATTTTAATGTATTACTATATACTTTGTTTACTAGATTCAATTTATGCAATGTTTTTTTCAGGTGTTTGTGCATTTTTGTTTATAAAAATTATTTTTAATGAAAGCTTATTTACTTCTATATTTGTTTCATTAATTTTAACTACTACAAAAACGTTATTTAAAATATGTGTATTACAGATACTTAATAATGATAGTTACTTGTTATATAATACTTTCAAAACAATTAGTACGTACACTTTTTTAATTAATTTAATATCTATAATTTTATCATTAATAATAGTATTTTTGCTTAGAAGAAAAATTAGGAAATTTATCAGCTATTCTGCAAAATTAAAATATCGTAAAATACTTTTATTTTTTGTTATAAGTATAAATTTTGTAATAAGTTTTCTATATCAACCACCATATAATGGTATATCTATAAATTTAATAGCAGATACAATTATAATTATAGGTGTAACAACTGTAGTTATATTTATTATTTCTAATGAAATGAAAATGGAGAATTTAATGGAGCACTATCAAGAAATTTATGAATACTCTAAAACAAATGATGAATTATTAAAACAGTATAAGATGCAAGTTCATGAAGATAAAAATAAATTATTAATGATTAGAGAGATGTTAGATAGTTCTGTTAAAGAAACAAAAAAGTATGTTGACTCTTTATTAAAAGAAATAAAAGAAAATAATACTAGTACAAATTATTGGGTGACTGAGTTACAAAATATTCCACTACCAGGGATTAGAAATTTTATAAATTATAAACTAACAAAAATGAAAAATTTAAAAGCACATATAGAGGTTTTTGTAGATAGTGAATTAACTAATATTGATCCATCTACTTTGTATGACAAAGAATATAATCAGTTAACTACAATACTGGGAGTAATTTTAGATAATATGATTGATTCGATAAAAGAGACACCAGAAAAATTAGTAAGTATGTATATACATTTACAAGACGATAAGATACATTGTGAATTTGTAAATAGTTATTTGGGAGAGATTGATTTAAATAGATTAAATGAAGTCGGATATACAACAAAAGGTGAACAACACGGTGTCGGATTACCCTTAGTTTCCAAAATAATTAAATCTAATGAAAGATTCGATTGTAAACCTAGTATAATTGATAATTTTTTTACTCAACATTTAACTATAAAATTATTTAACAAAAAGAATTTGCCAAAAAAATCTAAAAAATGACATTTTATCACAAAAAAACAAAAAAAATCTCCTGTTATGATAATATTCTACTGTACAAGAAGTACAACATAGAAAGAGGGTATATACATGATAGGAAAAGTCAAATGGTTTAATGACGAGAAAGGATACGGATTTATTGAATATAACGATAAACAAGACGTTTTTGTACATTATTCAGCAGTTGAATTAGATGGTTATAAAACATTATCTGAAGGAAATATTGTTCAATATGAATTAGTGGAGACTGACAAGGGCTTACAAGCTAAAAAAGTATTACAAATTAACATTAATTAAATATTAAAATTATATAGATTATATCTTTAAATAAAGAATAATCTTTTTTTTAACTTCTATTATTCAAATATATAAAAAAGTCAGAAAAATATAATTTTTTTATCAATATCATATAATTTAATGTTATAATTAATTTAGAAAGAGGTGTAAAAGGTGTTTTGTGAAAAATGCGGAGCTAAAAATGATGGCTCAAACAAATTTTGCGAAAAGTGTGGAAATAAACTTGAAACAGAAGTAAATACTCTTAAAAAAGTACAAAAAAATGAAAAAAATTCTAGTATCAAGGATAAAATAAATGCTTTGAGTAAAAAACAAAAAATCATTGGAGGAGTAGTTAGTGCATTATTAGTAATTTTAATTGTATTTTATATAGTTGGTTCTAAAATGACAAGCTTAGAAACTATTGGTTCTAAAGCATTTGAAGAATTAGCAAGTAATTCAAAAATAAATGACAAATATCTATCTGTTCCATTAGGAAGTAAAGATTATTTTATTTCACTTGGAGATACAATGAAAAATGAAATAAAAAATGAAGAAATAGATTTTGATTATAGCGATTATACAGTTACTGCTTCTAGTAAAAAAATAACTATTAAATACAAAGAAAATGATAAAAAGGAAACTTATAAGGTTGTCTTCAAAATTAAACAATCTGGTAAATCATTATTAGTATTTGATAAGTATGTTATAACAAAAATAACTGTTCAAACTGATGATTATGATTATACAACATTATATGATCCTGAAAATGTTGAAAAATTAACATTAACTACTGTAAAAGATTCAAAAATATCTATTGATGAAAAAGAACTTGATAAAAGTTATCTTGATTCTAAAAAATCAGACGAAGATAATGATGTTTACGTAGTTAAAGGAATATCAAATGGAGACTATAAAGTTAAAGTCACAATTGGAAAATTAGAATTTGAAAGAAAAGTATATGTTAGTTCTAAAGCTGATAATGAATATGATTTAACTAATTATATTTCATCTTCATATTTAGTTGATGATAAAGAATTTTTGAAAACATTTAAAACATATATTTCAACATATTATGAAAATGTAAATGATACTTCTAAAACTATAGATGACTTTAGTAAAAAATATAAAGTTAACGATAGTATTAAAGAAAGTTTTGCAAGTTCAAAAGAATCTGCTACAAATGTTGCTTCTTTTAAAATTGATGAAGTAACATTACGTTCACTATATTATTACTCATCTGATAAAGAATTATCAGTAACATATAAAGTTAATTATACTTATAAATTAAATGATAGTGATAGTGAAAAAACAAATTATAAATTAGTAAAAGTAATATATGACTTAAGTGATGTAGAATCACCAATTGAATTAAGTTATATGCCATATTAATAATTAAGGAGGAAAAAGAATGGCTTTTTGTAAAAACTGTGGAAAAGAATTAAAAAAAGGTGAAAAATGTTCTTGTGAATCAGAAGTTAAATTCTGTAAAAACTGTGGTAAAAAATTAGTAGGAGATGCAACATGCGATTGTAATGCTTCAAAATCTTCTAGTTCAAATTCAAGTGGATTTGATTTTGTTCAAACTATGAAAAATATTAAAGATGATATGATTTCATCTTTAAAAAATCCTGTTTCAGTTATTAAAGAAAATACTGATAAAGAGGATATGCCTAAAACTTACATAGTTCTAGTATTGGTAGCTTTAACATTTGGATTATTTGTTGCAAGTTTATGTAAAACTTTATTTGCAACATTAGTTTCAAGCATGATGGGTGGAATGTCATCACTAATTAAATCATCTGATATCATGGATGCTGTAAAAATACCTTATTTTAAAATTATAATTTTTGGTGCACTTATTTTAGCTATAATGTTATTTGCATATGCTGTAATAATGTTAGTTGTTCCATCAATTTTTAAAAATAAAAAAATTGGATTTAAACAATCTTTAACATTAACTGTTAGTGCTTTTGCCCCATTAGCAATGGCTAACTTAATTTGTGCAATTTTAGGATTTTTAGGACTAAATGCTACATTTGTTTTAATCTTATACTTAGTTGCAAATATGATTGTTACTTATAACTTCATTTATTCATATGCACAATATACTAAAGTTGATAGTAATAAATTTGGTTATGCAATTACTTTACTTGTAGTATTAGCATCATTAATTGTTGGAATTTGTACTTATGCTTTATCTAATAGTATGGCTAAATCAATTTCTCAAGATATAGTTGACATAGATACTGATGATTTAGAAGATTTATTAGATTATTAAAAAAACGGGTTAACCGTTTTTTTTTAATATGATAAAATTATTTTGGTGGTATGATGTTAGAAAAAATATGTTTGTTGTTTTTATTGTTTATGACATATTCCTTTATTGGGTGGTTGATGGAAGTGACTTGCAAATTAATAGAAACAAAAAAAATTATAAATAGAGGATTTCTTATTGGACCTTATTGTCCCATATATGGATGGGGATGTTTATTAATAACAATGTTACTTAATAAATATATAGATGATCCATTAGTATTGTTTGTAATGGCTATAATAATTTGTTCAATTTTAGAATATGTTACTAGTTATCTTATGGAAAAACTTTTTAAAGCAAGATGGTGGGATTATAGTAAAAGAAGATTCAATATTAATGGAAGAATTTGTTTAGAAACAATGGTTCCTTTTGGGTTATTAGCACTATTTATTATGTACTTTATTAATCCATTTTTCGTTTCTTTATATATAAAATTACCATTTTCTGTATTAATAATATTATCTTCAATATTATTCGTAATTTTTTTGGTAGATAATATAGTTACATTTACTATTATGTTTAATATGAAAATATCTAAGATTAAAATAAGAAAAGATAACACTGAGGAAATTACAGAGTATGTTAGAAATATACTATCAAAAAGATCTTATCTGTATAAACGTTTAATGAAAGCATATCCAAATATGAAAATATTTAGAGATAAGGTTATGTCATATAACAATGATATAGATAATATAAATCAATATTAATTATAATTATATAATTAGTGTATTTTTCCATAAAAAGAAAATTTGAGATGATTACGTTAGTATGATATTTAATTATTATCTTAAATTTAATCACCAATACTTTATCTATTCATAAACTAATATAGGTGATTATAATGAGTAAAAAAATAGTCATAGATCCTGGTCATGGTGGAACATGTTTGTCCCAAATAAACTATAATGCAAATAATATAAGTTCATAAAGATACTTGATAAAAGTATCTTTTTTTATGCAATAAAGGAGGGATAACATATGAATTTAAATTATGCAATATTTAGAAGTGAGCCAATTTATACATTACCAGATTTAGCAGCAATTGGATCACACAACAAAAGAGAAAAGAAAGCTTATAATTCTAATCCAGATATAATACTTTCAAAAACAAAAGATAATATAGAACTTAAACCTTTAGCAGAAAAATATGTTAAAGGTTTTTATAATATTACAGAAGAATATAGAAGAGAACATGATGAAAGAATGAAAAGTGAGAGAAGTGATAGAAAAAAGACATTTAATCAAATGTTAAATAAATCAAAAAATGTAGTTGCTGATGAATTAATACTAACTGCAACTCATGAATTCTTTAATGGTATGAAAAAGAGTGAAATAAAGAAATGGGCTGAAACTTGTATGGATTTTGTATATGAAGATTTAGGATATACAAAGGAGCAAGTATTACATGCTACACTTCACATGGACGAAAAAACTCCTCATATTCATTGTGTAGTAGTTCCTTTAGTTAAAAAATTGGATAAGAGAACTAATACGGAAAGATATACAATATCTAAAAAGCAATATATAAGAGATAAGATACAATTATCTGAATTACAAGATAAATATCATGCTAGATTAGTTAGTAAAGGATTTGAATTAGAAAGAGGTATTAAAGGTAGTACAAGTGAAAACATAAAAATAAAAGAATTTAAAAAAATAACTAGAAAATTAGAAAAAGATTTAAATGTAAAACATGATAGATTAGATAATGCTATTGAAGAATTTAATACTAATATGAAAGATAGTAAAAATGTATTATTTGATAAAGATTATGTAAAAGTGAAAAAAGGAACTTTTGAATCAATGAATAATGTTATTAAAGAAACAAATAGTTTAATGAAAGTTCAAGAAAAAGTAGAACAAGTATTTAAAGAAGTTGATTCTCAAGTTAAATCTTATAATACTTTAAGAAGAGAAAATGATTATTTAAATGTTGAAGTAAAAAGTTTAAAAGAAAAGAATAAATCATTAGAAAAAGAAAATAATTTTATGAAAAACTTTATATATGAATTATTAGAAAAACTTAAAAAAGTATTTAGAAAAATACTATTTAGAGGAGATTATGAAACACAAGATATGGTATGTGATCACGTAAAAGATATATATGATGAAAAGCAATATGATAATCAAGATGTATATGAAATAAGCAGAGGAACTGAAAAACAAGATGAATTGTTTGAATATGCACATATACCAAGTTATTATAAAGAAAAAGTTAGATACGATGATTATGAAAATGAAAGAGATGATGACTTTGAAATTGGATAGTCACCATCTCTTTTTCATTTGCTACATTTTATTTACGTTAATTATTTGCTTGATTTATCATAAATATGATATATTATATATGAAAGTATAATGTACTTTTTTGACAAATAAAATAATAATGATAAAATATATTACTATGTGAAGTGAGGGGATAATATGGCTAATCCAGATAATAGTAAATATAATTATATGTTAGAAAATAATACAAAGTATATGAATTTAACTGCTTTGTCTTTTGGAGATAGAAGAATAACTTACGAAGAAATGCATGATAGGATTGAAAAATATGCAAAACTATTATATTCAAAAGGCGTAAGAGAAGGAGATATTATTGGAGTGATGGCTTTAAATACTCCAGAGTCTGTATATTTACTTTATGCATTAGATATAATAGGTGCTGTAGTAGTTGGATTAAGTCCTTTAGATAATGCAGAAAAGGTTAGACAAGATATTGAAATGGTAAGACCTAAAATGGTTATTTCAGTAGATATGTGTTATTCAAATATAAAAGAAGCTGAAAAAGCATTAAATTTTTCAACTATATTGTATTCACCATTAGAATCTGTAGATGATTTAAAAATGCGATTAGGTTATAAATTGATTCAAATATCAAAAGGAAATTTTAAAATAGCTAGAGATGCTAATTTAAAACAATTAGTTAAACAAGATCATAGTGGAATTGTTCTTCCACCTAGTGCTTATACAAAAGATCAATTAACAGATATTTTATTTACTGGTGGATCTACAGGTGTTCATAAAGGTGTAGATTTAGCAGGAAATGGATTAAATTCTGTTGTTGAAGGAATGAATTCTATATTTCCAGCAGAACCAGGTATGGTTCATTTAGGTAATATTCCTATAGGACATATGGCTTATGGAAGAATGATAATGCATTATGCATTATCTAATAATATGGAATTAGCTTTAACTTTAAAAGCATTGCCAAGTGACTTTTATGATGAAATTGTTAGAACTCATGCTAATGCTGCAGTTGGAGGACCTCCACATTGGGTATCATTGATTGAACAAAAAGGAGATATTTTTGTTCCTAATTCAAAAATTAAACCAGGCTCATTAAGTGAACTACATTATGCTACATCTGGAGGAGAAGCTAAAAAAGCTTCAACTGATAAAGCAATAAATGAAGCATTATTAGCAGGTGGAAGTGATGCAGTTTTAGGAGATGGATTAGGAGCTACAGAAACTTGGGCATCAATGATGATTAATAACGGAAAAATTCATACACCAGGAACAATAGGAGAACCTATTTCTACTATTGAAGTAAAATTAATTAATCCTGATACTGGATTAGAATGTAAACAAGGAGAAAAAGGTTTGCTTCATGTTTCTGGACCAACTATTATGTTAGGATATCATAATAATCCAGAAGAAACAGCAAAGGTAATAAAAGTTGATGAAGATGGAAAAAGATGGGCTAATATAGGTGATTATTTACAACAACAAGAGAATGGTGAATATAAATATGTTGGACGTCAAAAAAGAAATTTTGTTTCTGGAATAGAAAATATTTATCCTGAGCAATTGGAAAACTTATTACTTCAAATTCCAGAAATTAGAGAGGCTGTTATAACACCTATACCTGATGAAATGGTTCAATTTATTCCTAGATATCATATTTCACTATATAGCAAAGATATTGATATTAATGAATTAGAAAACAAAATTAATTTATTAGTTTCAACAAAATTAGGTGAAAATTGGTTGCCTGGATCAATAGTATATTATGATAAACCATTAGAAAGAATGGCAAATTCAAAAGTTAATATATCATATTATACAGAAATGGATAAAAAAGCATTAGAAGATGGATCATTAAGTAATGATGAAGCTAAATCTTCTAGAATGAGTAGAATATAAAGATTCAAATTGTTGAATCTTTTTTTCGTTGTATTGTGAAATTTGTAGTATTTATGGTAAAATGTATATTATAGAGGTGGTATGATGATAGGAGTATATTTTTCTGTTAGTTCATTAATAATAATTGGTATATTATCTTATATGTTTTTTTCTAAAAAAAGAATAGATAATAGTGAAACAAATACGTATAGTAAAATGTTAATAGTAACAATGATTGGATTACTTTTAGAGATTATTACATGTGTAGGTTATATTAATAATGTTGATTTAAATAATATTTTTTATAAATTCGCATCGAAACTAACATCATCATATTATATGGTATGGAGTTCTTTGATGGTTGTATATGTTATGGGAATTAGTGGAGCAAGTCAAAAAATAAAAAAAATATATACAATTTTAAATATTATATTATTCTTTGTTATTTTAATTTTACCAATATCTTATAATACGGTTGAACGTGGAGTTTTACCTGTAGGTCCTTCTATTTCATTAACTTATTTAATATGCTTTTTTAATACTTTTTTTGATTTATATTTTTGTATTAAATATAGAAAAACTATTGATAAAACTAAATTAACACCTTTATATTCTTTAATGGTATTAGGTGGAATTGATTTAGCATTAAGTGTATTTTATCCATCTTTATTTTTAATAGGATATGTATTTTCATTAATTGTTATCATAATGTTTTTTACAATTGAAAATGCTGATTTAAAAATGTTAAATGAAGTAACACTAGCTAAGGATCAAGCAGAACGTGCAAATCATGCTAAATCAGATTTCTTATCAAGTATGAGCCATGAAATAAGAACACCTTTAAATGCTATAGTGGGTTTATCCGAAGATATAGGTACATATAGAGATCAAGTGCCTCCTGAAGTTGTAGAAGATTCAAATGATATTATTAATGCATCACAAACATTACTTGAAATTGTTGGAAATATATTAGATATTAACAAAATTGAAGCTAATAAAATGGAAATAGTTGATGGAGTATATAACTTTAAAGAAGAAATAGAAAATATGTGTAAGGTAACACAAACGCGTATTGGTGAAAAGAATGTTAACTTTAATTTAACAATTGCCAATGATATTCCTTATGAATTAATTGGAGATAAAGGTAAGGTTAAAGAAATTATTAATAACTTATTAACTAACTCAATTAAATATACAGAACAAGGTCAAATTAATTTAAATATTAAATGTATAAATGATACAAATAAAAATATATCTAATATCATTGTTACTTGCCAAGATACAGGTAAAGGTATTAAAGCAGATCATATTAATAGATTATTTACTAAATTTGATAGATTAGATGTTGAAAAGAACACAACAACTGAAGGTACAGGATTAGGACTTGCTATTACTAAATCATTAGTTGAAATGATGGGTGGAAAAATTAATGTTCAATCTCAATATGGAAGTGGATCTGTATTTATGGTACAACTTCCACAAAAGATTAGTAAATTAGTTAAACCAATGACTGAAAAAGAATTATCAGATACAGCATCTAGAATATATCAAACTAATAATCAATCATCTATTTCATATGAAGGTAAAAAAATATTAATAGTTGATGACAATAAATTAAATATTAAAGTTGCATGTAGATCATTAAAAGATTTTAACTTTGTTATAGATGAATGTTATGACGGACAAGAATGTTTAGATAAAATAAATCAAGGTAATATTTATGATTTAATATTAATGGATATCATGATGCCTAATATGAATGGTGAACAAGCAATTGCAGAACTTAAAAAAATACCTGCATTTAATACACCAGTTATAGCATTAACAGCTGATGCAGTAGCAGGAGCTAAAGAAAAATATATGAGTGAAGGATTTGTTGATTATATATCTAAACCATTCTCAAAAGAACAAATAAAAGAAAAATTAGATATGGTATTTGCAAATTCAAAAGTAGAAGTTCAAAAACAAGTAGAAGAAGTAAAACCAATGATTGAAGAAAAAATAGATTGGAATACAGTACCTTCTTATTCAAGTGAAAGTAATGAAGTAGAAATACCTAAACAAGTTGAACAACAAGAAGAAGTTTATAATGAAGAATATTTATTAAAAAACGGAATTGATTATAATAAAGGTATTGAATTATTAGGCGATTTAGATACATATAAAGATATGTTATCTGATTGGTATAAAGAATGCCATCAAAAATTTGAAGATATGAAATTATCTAAACTTAAACATGATATGCCTAATTATGCAATTGCAGTACATGCATTAAAAAGTGATTCTAAATATTTTGGATTTGATAAGTTAGCTGAGATGTCATATGAACATGAAATGAAATCTAAAGCAAATGATCAAGAATATGTTGATTCTAATTTTGAAGAACTAGAAAGAGAATTTATTAGAATTACAATAACAGTTGAAAAATATTTAAAATAATTAATGTTTAGACTTTTATACATGCTATTATGTTAATATAGAAGAAGATTTGAAAACAAGTTTTCTTCTTTTTTTGTGAAAGGAGATGAGTTGTTTTAAAAAAACTAAAATGACATTTTAGTAACACACTACGATATTGGTATAACCAATAACTATGTGTGCTAAGGAATTATTCCTTAGAATCCTTTTGTAGAACAATATTTATACTATAAATACTGTTCTATTTTTTTATGAGAGCATTTAGCTTCATAAAAAAAGAATAATGCTATCGCCACTTTCATTGAACTGAAGTTCAACAAAACGTGCCACGCATTATCCAATAGAAAAAGTAATTACATTTTATCTTGTAATTACTTTTTATTTTTAATAATTTCAACCATTTGCTTATTAACTCTTGAAGTTGAATAAGCTAACAATAATACTTGGATTATTGTTAAGGTTTCAATTATTATTATCCATATATAATTATAAGCAAAGCTTATATTAAATATGGACATTGATAAAGATGATAGTATCAAGAATGAAACAATACCTACAAGAAAGAATATAAAATCTGAATGATGTCTTGTTATATTTTTATTATAATCTTTATCATTTCTTCTAAACCATGTAATACCATCTTTAGCCCACTTATCTAAAAATATATAATTGCTCCACATATTCCAAAATAATACAGTCCAGAATATTTGATTAAAATTAATCTGTGGAAAGATTGGTATTAATATTACTAATATAATAGATAGAATAGAACTTAATATTTGATGAATATTTAAAAACTTAAACATTTTTTAATTTCTCCTTAACCATATTACTTTCAAGTAATTTGATTATTTCTTCATTAGTATTATTTTGATATTTTAAATCTTCAATAGTTTCTAATAAAGTATTTTTATCTTCTTCGTTAAGTTCTTCATTATCTATTCTTTTTTGTAATGATTCAATTATTAAATCATTATTCTTTATACTTGCTTTAGCAGTAAGCCACGCATTTTGTAATTCTTCACCTTTTAGACTAGCATAATGATTTAATAAAAATGGATTAAGTGGACTAACTTGAACACCTAAACCTATCATATACATTAGATCATTATAATTAACATCTATATAATTACTTATTTTTCTTAATATCTTTGGACTAGGATCTTTTCTAGTTCCAGCTTCTATTTTAGATAATTCTGAATTATTGATGTTTGCAATTTTTGCTAATTGTCTTTGTGATAAATTTACTTTTTCACGAGCTTCAGCAATTACTTGACCAATAGTTTTTGAATTGTCCATAATATCACCTCGCAAATTAATTATAACACTTGTGTTTCCAAAAAGCAACAAAATAATAAAAAATGTGTAAAAAGTGATTGACAATATCGTAATTAGCATGTTATATTGTAAGCGTGTAAAAAAGGAAACACTATAAATTAAAATGTTTCAAATAGCAAAAGGAGGAAAAACATGAAAAAGAAACAGTTTATAGCAGATCCTACAATATGGGGGAATAAAAATATACCGAAGGAGGCGAAGTACATATATTGCTATATATATTCAAAAGGATTTAACAAATATATTACAGATATAAATGTAGGAGAACTTCAACAAGTATTAAAAATATCCAATGTAGGATTGAGAAAGAATCTTAAGATATTGGAAAAGTTTAAATATCTAGTATTTGAAGAATATGCAAATGGAATGTACACAGTATCCATTAATAACTAAAAAGTAGAAATACATTAGTTATTAAGGTACAGTAAGATGAAAGGCTTATGTTAGTACCTTTTCTATAAGATATAGAATAAATGATAGTTTGAAAATATACATATTTCAAAGAGCAAATAAATAAAAAATAACATATGTATGTTTTCAAAAAAAATCAAGACACTAAATGTCCTTGTTATTAATTAATGTGAATAATATTAATAATAGTGCATTTATCATAGTTCCAAGAATAGGATTAATTGATAAGGAAATTTCTAAAACTACATGTTTAGTTTTAGGCCTTATTGTTTCATTAACCTTTAAGAATGACTATTGCTATGCTAGTAACAAATATTTAGCAGACTATTTAAATGTTTCAAAAAGAACAATAACTGATTCTCTGTCTTTATTAAAAAAGTTAAACTATATAATAATTAAGTATGAAGATAATAATCGTAGAATATATCTTAATAAAGAAAAGGTATCGCTAAAAATTGCTATGGGTATAGAAAAAAATTGTAATACTACTATAGCAGAAACTTGCGACCATAATATAAATAATAAATATAAAAATAATATATTTGATAAATATGATAAAACAAAACAGCAATTTAAAAAGGAAGGAATTGTTCCAGAGTGGTTGGTAAATCCAGAATTAACTAAAAAGGTTGATTGTACTCCAGAGGAAATTGCAGAATTGGAAGAACTATTCAAAGAGTTTAAGTAAGGAGGTAGATATATGTTTAAACCAATGAAAGGATTCAATTATTAATAAAAGAATAATTAGGGGGAATTTATTATGATGGAGGGAAAATATAATGTAACATATAAATTCAAAACAAGTGAAGTAAAGACAACAGAGGAAAAAAAAGAAATATTTAATAAGAAGTTGTTAAATATAATATTACAAATTGAAAACAAAGATTTGTTTGAAGCATAGTAATGTTATATAATACAAATGAACTTATATTTATTTGCATTGTAGTCGTTTTAATAAAATTGGAGGAATGGCTATGATAGAAAAGGTAGGTGTATATTGTAGATTATCAGATGAAGATAGGTTTAAAGCTAATAAGAATGATGATAGTGATTCAATAATAAATCAAAGAAGCATGTGTTTAAAATATGCTAATCAAAATAATTGGAATGTTGTTGATATATATTCAGATGATGACTTTTCAGGAGCAGGAGTTGAAAGACCAGATTTTAATAGATTAATTAGAGATTGTGAATCTGGAAAAATTAATTTGGTTTTATGTAAAAGTCAATCAAGATTTTCAAGAGATATGGAAGTCATAGAAAGATACCTACATAATAAGTTTATTGAATGGGGAGTAAGATTTGTAAGTATTATTGATAATGCTGATACAAATGATATATATAATAAAAAATCTCGTCAAATAAATGGACTTATGAATGAGTGGTATTTAGATGATTTATCAACTAATATCAAAAAGACATTAAAGAATAGAAGGGAAGAAGGTTTATTTATGGGAAGCTTTGCTTTCTATGGATATGACCGAGATCCAGAAGATAAGCATAAATTAGTAATTGATCCAGTAGCTGCAGAAGTAGTTAGAAAGATATTTAGTTTATATGCTAGTGGATTAGGATACTATAAAATATGTAATTATTTAAATAATAATAATATTCCAACTAGATTAGTTTATAAGAAGATGAAGGGAAGTAATCTTTCTTGTGGAAGATGTAATTTAGATACAGTAAAGTGGAATCCTGATACAATTGCTCAAATGTTAAAAAATGAAGTTTATATTGGAAATCTTGTTCAAGGTAAACAAACATCATTAGGATATAAAGTCCATAAAAATAGAAAAGTAGATAAAAAAGAATGGTGTAGAATCGAAAATACTCATGAAGCAATTGTTGATATGGATACATGGAATAAAGTACAAGAAAGATTAGGAACTCATTCGGCACCTGTTAAAAATGGAGAAGTTCATTATTTATCAAGAAAAGTTTATTGTATGGAATGCGAAAAAGTCTTTTTAAGGAATGTTTATAATGTTAAAGGAGAAGAATCTGGTAAAAGAGCGTATTTACAATGTAAGGGCAATAAAAAGTACCATACATGCGATAATAATAGAGCTATAAGACTTGATGAATTAGAACAAGTAATTATAAATGCTATAAATGATTTATTAGATAACTATTATGATGAAAATAACTTACAAAATTTATATTCAAATTATAATATACAAGATACTACAGCAAATAAAATAAAGGTTATAGAAACTGAATTAAGAACTATTGAAAAAAAGATTAATGAAAATAGAAATTATTACAGAGTTTTATTTGAAGATAAAATAAAAGGTTTAGTTGATGAAAGTATGTTTAAAAGTATGTCAGAGGATTATATGAAAGAAATAGAAACTATGACAAAAAGAAAAGAAATATTAATAGTAGAATTAGATGATTTAAAATTACAAAAAACTGAAAAGAAAAAAGCAACTAAAATATTGAAAAAATACAAACATATAGATTCTTTAAATAAAGTAATAGTAGATGAATTCATTGATAAGATATTGATAGGAAATTATGATAAAAAAAATAAAACAAGAGATATAGAAATAATGTGGAACTTAGAGTTCTAAAACACTGAAAAAACGAGGACATTTAACTGTCTAACAAGTATAAATAATTTGGGACAAAAAGGTTCCCGCACATGGTGGTAGTGATCCGGGAACATCAGCAAATGGCATTGTGGAAAAAGATTATACTTTAAAAATTAGTCAATATATGAAGAAGAGACTGGATGAACTTGGCATTGAAAATTCAATGACTAGAACAACAGATGAAACACTAGAACCTAATGTAAGACCTACAAGAGCCCAAAGTTTTTATGGAACAGGTGATGATGTAATTTTAATATCTAATCACATAAATGCAGGAGGTGGCGATGGTGCAGAGATAATTTATGCTTTACGAAATAATGATACTTTATCAAGTAACATTGCAAAAGAATTAGAATCAGCCGGCCAAAATGTTAGAAAATATTATCAAAGACGTTTACCAAGCAATCCAGCAAAAGATTATTATTACATATTAAGAGATACACCTAATAATCAATCAATTATAGTAGAGTATGGTTTTGCAGATTCTAAAGAAGATGATCCAAATCAAATAAAAAATGATTATGAAGAATTAACAGAAGCTGTAGTAAAAGCGTTGTCAAACTATATTGGGGTCACTTATAAACCACCTCTTGGATCTAATGCTTATGTTGTAAAAAGTGGAGATACTTTATGGAGTTTAGCAAAAAAATTTAATACGACTGTAAATGAATTAAAAAGTTTAAATAATTTATCAACAAATTCTCTAAGTATAAATCAAGTTTTAAAACTACCATCATCGAACCAAGAAGGTGATACATATACAGTTAAATCAGGAGATACTTTATATGGTATAGCTAATAAATTTGGATTAACTGTAAATGAATTGAAAAGTATTAACAATTTGTCAACAAATCTTTTATCAATCGGACAGGTTTTAAAAATAAAGAAGAATGATTCAATAAATGAATCTGAATCAAATAATAAAACTTATACAGTAAAAAGTGGAGATACATTGTATGCAATTAGTAAAAAATTAAATACTTCAGTTGATGAAATAAAAAAAGCCAATAATTTGACAAGTAACATTTTAAAAGTAGGGCAAGTTCTTAAAATTCCTTCTGATACAAGTAAAGTTTATACAGTTAAAGCTGGTGATACTCTATATAATATTGCACGAAATAACAATGCTACAGTTTCAGAACTAATAGAATTAAACAATTTATCAACAAGTGTTTTATCTATAGGACAAAAATTATTAATACCTAATTAAGAAGATTCATATTCTTCTTTTTTTATGAAAAAAAGATGTTTTTGACATCTTAATGAAGTTCCTTACATGTTCCAGGGTCTGGTATATAAAAACAATGATTTTTATATCTACCAGATAAATCCTGATTATACCAAACGCTTTTACAACTACTGCCACTTGAAGGAGCGTAAAACCATAGAGCATTAGTTGCAGGATGATAGTATTCTCCATCTAGTACGCGTTTAGCTAATGACTTTTCTAAACTAGTTGCAGATGCCTGAAATAATGAACTTTGTGTACCTGTGAATTGATTAGCTTGATAAATAGCATCATAGATAGTTCGTACATCTTTAAATGTCAAGCAATCTGCTAATGCTCTATTAACAACAACATTGCCAACCATAAGCATTCCAAGGTTACCTTCACCTAGTGCTTCAGCACGCATAAGTCTAGCGAGTAAGTCTAATTCTTTTGTAGAATAATCAATTATCATAAAATCACCTATAATATCATATGTTTTTACTAGATTTATGAGATTATTTATGTTATACTATTCTCGTATTCGCACAGGGGTGTGGTATAATGGTAGCATAGGAGTCTCCAAAACTTCCGATATTGAAGTTAAAAAGATTGATTTTACCTTATAACTATTGACTTCCCAAAATGCTATGCATTGAACTGGTGGCACTTTTGGTGGCATAATTCAAAAATCATAACATATTATTTCAATTCAAATTGTATCATAAAGTGATAATTATTGTCACGATATGTTATAATATAAATGCTCTTAATTGAGCTGTTCTAGGGGCATAATATAGTGGTAGTATGATGGTCTCCAAAACCATTCGCGAGGGTTCGAGTCCTTCTGCCCCTGCCAGAGTTTATTCCGATTTTTCCTTGTTTTATAAAGGAAAAGTCGTTTTTTTTAAAATAAAGGCCACCATATTTAGGTGGTCTTTTCATCTACATCTTCTTCATCTGTTTCATCATTTTTTTCGTTATCAATAATTTCGTTTATATCATTATTTATGGTATCTATTTCATTATCTTGTTTATACCCTAAAAAATCGTCTAATTGATCAGTTGCTACTAAATAGTCAAATAATGGATCTTTCATTCTACCACCACCTATAAAAATTATATCACAAATTTTATAAAACATATTGCCATAAATATTATTAAGAGTTAACATCACACACGAGGTGATTTTTTAATGAGTAAATATGTTTATGATAACCACGAGATTCATGAGGGTATGTTTGTTATATTACAAACACTTGATGCACTGGAAGGAAAATATTGTGGATCTTTACCTGATGATATTGAAGAAGAAATGGCACAATTTAAAAGACATTTAATTTCTTATGTTGAACCTAAAGACAAATACGAGGATGTGGATTTTGCAGATACAAGTCTTATATGCCAGTATATATATTATAAGGATGACATTATAAAATATAAAAAAGATAGATTATTAAATAAGCTAAAAAGGAATAAAAATAAAAAAAGTGAAAATAATAATAAAGAAATGTAATATATTTTTTGTAGTGTGTTATAATGTTTTTACAGGTGGTTAGTTATGGATAATTTTAATAAGTTAAAATCAATAATTAAAAGTAAAAAAAATGCAATTACTAATGTTTTTGTAGACTCTGAAACTAATAATAAAAGTATTAGTGATTTTGCTATTGACCACCATACTATTAATAAGGATTCATATACTTTAAACTTATTTACTTATGAAAAATCAATTCCTGAAAAAAAGAAAGATGCCACGAACAAACTGGATTATGAAATGAAAAATTATTATTTTCTTAAGCTATATATAAATAAAGATGATGATCTATTAGAAATAACTATTGATAGATCATTAAACAAAAAAGATATTCATTTACTATTCTTGGATTATCTTGATAAAATTAACTTTTCAACTATAAATGATTTTTTTACTCATTTGATCGAAATTATATAATACTAATTCGTAAAGTTTTGACTATTCTGATGTGGATAGTTATTTTTTTTATATAATTGTCGAATTATGTGATATAATGATTAAGGTAGTAAAAAATATTTAAACTTATATGGGAGCAGTATTATCCATAATTTTTTGGTAGTACTGCTCTTTTTTTAGTTTCAAGAAAGGATGGGTATCATGGGTATTAAGGAAATAGATTATAAAACTAATTTCGGAAATGTTAAACTTAAATTAAATGAGCTTATGGATAAAAAAGGCATTTCAATTAGTACTATGAGCAAACTTGCAAATGTAAAATATGAAATTGTTAAGAAGTATTATAATGGTGAGAATTATGCATTTACATCAGAAATTCTTGCTAAATTTTGTTATATTTTAGATTGTGAAATTGACGATATTTTAATCTACGAAACTTCAGAAGACTTTGTAAAACAAGGCTAAATCGACATTTAGAGTTTATAGAGAGTTTATAACTTATCATATAAAGTGTTTGATTTTTCAAAAGTCAAGGGATAAAATGATTATAATGAGTCATAACTATAAGGAGAGGATTTAAAGATCCTTTTTTTATTTATTCCACGAATTGGGAATTGACTTGAAAAAACCCTAATGCTATTATAGGAACCAAGTATTTAAAAGGAGTTTTCTATCGTAATACTTGAAGGGGATTGAGTAATATGATTTGGATTAACTATTATAATAATTCTAAATTACAACAAAATGTCCTAGTAGATTTTTCCCCTCTATCTTTATATAGTAGTGTTAATGTGTGCATGAGAGCAAACTGACTTTTTTTAGTCACTGCTCTCTTTTTATTTTGTAAGAAATGGAGGTCTATATGAGAAAAAGAAGAACTGAATTTTTAACAGACTATGTTGCTAATCAGTATCCAATTGAAAAATTCAAAGAACTAATATTTATAACACTCGATATTGTCGAGAACTTCCTACTAACTTTGGAAAATGGTTTCAATTATAATTCTACATCTATCGCATCGTATGGGGAAAAATATGGTTCTTCGCAAAGGAATACTAGTTCAAAAATAGAAAGCATAATTATTAAAAATATGAGAGATGAAGAAAAAATGAGTAGTTTCTTAAACAGCTATTTTACTGCTTACTCTACTTTAAATAAAGATGAAAAAAATATCTTTGATGCTACTTTTATTGATAGATTAACCGATCAGGAAATTATAAGTAAGTATAGAACTTATTCTAAACATATAACTATTGTTAAGAAAAGTGCAATTATTAAGTTCTGCTTAAGAAGTGGTCTTGATAAATTCGTTGATGCTATAAAATAATTCATCGAGTTTATAGGGATCTCGTTATCAAAAAACTAAATATATATAATAAGGAGGTGACAAATTAGAAACTTGTAGTCCATACTACTCTACAAGATTAGGTAACTTATATAAAGGTGATTGTTTAAAAGTAATGGATTATCTTATTGAGCAAGGAATAAAAGTTGATGCTATTATAACCGATCCACCATATGCAGTGACTGGATATTCTTGGGATCAAATTATTCCTTTTGATCAGATGTGGGACAAGCTCTCTAAACTGATTAAAGATGATGGTGCTATTGTTCTTTTTGGTAATGAACCATTTAGTAGTAATCTACGATTGAGTAATTCTAAACTATATCGTTATGATTGGAAATGGATTAAAACTCAAGTAACTGGATTTCAAAATGCTAAATATCAGCCATTAAGATGTTATGAAGATATTATGGTATTTTCAAAATGTGGTGCAGTAGCATCTGCTAAACCACCAATGAGATATTACCCACAGGGAACAATTTCAGTTAATCTTAAAGTCACTACTACACCTATTAATTATTTAGGTGACAAAAAAAGCGATGAAAAAGTAAATTATACTCAAGAAGAAGCAAACTACCCAAGAAATGTTATTCAATTTGCAAGAGAAACTGATTTATATCATCCTACTCAAAAACCTATTGTTCTAATGGAATATATTGTTTCTACCTATTCTAAACGAGGTGATCTAGTTTTGGATTTTACAAGTGGTAGTGGCTCTACATTATTGGCATGTGAAGTTCTAAATCGAAGGTGGATTGGAATTGAACTTACTGATAAATATTGCGAAGTCATAAAAAAAAGAATTCAGAAAGGAATTCAACTAAAATTACAATTTGAATACGATAATGAGAACACATTATAGGAGGGATTTTTAATAAATAAATTATTGTATAAGAAAAGTCGAACTAACAAGGCACTCGTTTTATTCGACCAATTACATTATAACAAATATAATAAACATTTACTAGGAGGCATCATTTAGTGGAAACTATTTTACAAGATGTTTTAAAATTAATTAATGATGCTATGGGATATTTAAGGTTGTTCGTTATTGGTGGGACAGCTTTTTTTGTTGCCAAAGACTATGCTCTTAAAATGTCATCAAGTGATGATAATCAAAAAGCAAGTTATGATCGTAAGATAAAAACTACAATAATCGCAGGTGTATCTGCACTTGTAACTACTCAATTCGTATCATGGATTTTAGGATATTTTAAATAATGAAACAAAAAGATTTTAATAAAACAATAAATGAAGTTTTGAATGAAGGCAAAATTGAAAATCAAGATATTAAAAATATTGATATTTTGAGATATTTACTTGAAGACAAAAAAATCAATAAAAGTTTATATGATGGATTCACTAAAAATTACGAGATGGAATATGGTTCCAATCGTGATTATATTTTAATGAAGATTCAAGATATGCTTTATAGATTACATTTATTAGTTAATTATAATTTTATTGAAAGATATGGTGTCGTTGATAATGATGCTATTAAAAATGCAGTTAGTGTTTTAGTAGATAATGAAGATATAGATTTCTATGATGCAGTATCTTTTGATGATTCTGATTTTGAAATAGTTGACTTACAAGATTTTGATGTAAGAAATGTGTTATGTATTAAAGATATATGAAAAAGAAAACTTGGCACTCATTTGTAAAAAGTCATAATTTAGTTAATAGAATATATGATATGCTAGATTACTTCCACTGCTTTGATAAAGTAGATAATGTGGAGTCAGCAAAGGACGAAATTAAAAATAAGGTTCGAAGTATTTATTATGTTGAGACTCTAGCAAAATACTTTGAAGATAAGAAAAATAAACATATAAAAAATATAGAGTTAAGATGTAACTTAATTGATTTAATTAACGATCTTGATTATTTAAAACAATATTTAAATCATTCTTGATTTGACAATTATCTCATACAGAGTTAACATCTCATCAAAGGAAGGTGATCTTATGAAAAAGATTATCATTCCTACAGCTATAATTATTGTATTATGTGTTGTAGGATTTGTATTATTCTTTAATAAGGATAATAAGTTGGATCATAAATCCACAAATATTGTGGAAAAAGATTCTAAAACAATTACATCTGATGAAAAAGATGACACTAAAAAAGATGATGTTGTTGATACAAAAGAAGTTATCAATAATGAAAGTGAAAAAAAGGAAGAACCTGTTGTTAAGGATTCTACTTCATCATCAACTAAAAAATCAGAGAACAATAATAATTCAACAAGTAATTCTAAAAATAACACTCCTGTTGTTGAGAATAAACCACAAGTTTCATCTCAACCAGTTCAAACAACTGAACCTGTAATTGAAAATACTACACCACCGACATCACCAACTCCTAGTTGTACACCTAAAAAGTTTATAAATAGTTGGTTCATTGGTGAGTTTAGATCTCAACAAGCTTGTCTTGATGCAGGAGAAAAGTATATGTTTGATTATAGTGTTAGTTGTCCATATTTGGATGATGATTGTGGAACTACTTATTGGATGCTACAACTCATTGATCGTGAAGGTAATATAGTTGATTATCATACTTTAAATTAATACTCGAAAGAGTATTTTTTTTATGAAAAATTATAGGAGGAAATTATGAAGAAATATTTAAAATCGTTTCTCTTATTATTGATTGCATTAGTAGTTGCACCTAAAATGGATGTTAAGGCTGCAACTTATACTGATGTTATTAATGATGGAGGTAATTGGATTGCCAACAACTATGTAGTAAAAGAACATGGTTCAACAAGAAAATATCAACAAATGAATGTTATTACTCGTAGAAGTGATGGACATTTTGTGTATTGTGTTCAGCCAGGTGTTCCAATTGAAGAAAGACCAATAACTGGTTATGATTCTGACTGGGCAATAGTTTCTAATATGAGTCAAGCTCAATGGAATCGAGTATCTCAATTATCATATTATGGATATGGATATCAAGATGCTACTCATGATCATACTGATATTAAATGGTATGTTATTACTCAATATATGATTTGGCACACTGTACCAACTGAATATGATATATATTTTACTGATACCTTAAATGGTAATAGAATTACAAAATACACAGCTGAAATGCAAGAAATGGAAAACTTACTTGCACAACACCATAAAGTACCTAGTTTCAATCAAACTAATTTATCAATGTTCATTGGTGAGACTAAAACTCTTGATGATACTAATGGTGTATTAAGTAATGGTTATACAATTAAATCTATTAATGGTGGTTCTGCATCTATTAATGGTAATTCATTAAGCATTACTGCAACTGAAGTTGGAAACTTTGAAGTTGTATTATCTAAAAATAATAATAGATATGGAATTGCTCCAATTATTTATGTAGATCCTACATCTCAAAATGTATTCTCTCGTGGAGATATAGATCCAACTTATGCTAGATTAAATGTTGAAATTAAAGGTGGAACTATTACTCCACATAAAACTGATGCTGATACTATGGAACAAAAGCCACAAGGCGAAGCTACTCTTGAAGGTGCAGTTTATGGTATTTATAGAGAGTCAGATAATTTAAAGGTAGGAACAATTACTACTGATAAAGATGGTAATGCTACAAGTGGATACCTACCTAGTTTAGGAAGATTCTATTTAGTTGAAGAAAAACCATCAACTGGATATGAATTAGATTCTACTAAATATTATTTTGAAATTACTACTGATAATTTATTCCCTGAAATATCAGTTTATGAAAGAGTTATAACTCGTACATTTGATATTACTAAAGTATATGCAAATGAAAAAACTGGTATTATGACTCCTGAACCTAATGTTAAATTTGGTTTTTATAATAATAAAGGCGAATTAGTTAAAGAGGCAACTACAGGATCTGATGGTAATATTAGAGTAAAACTTCCTTATGGAACTTATACTGCAAAACAATTAACATCTACTTATAATTATGAAAAAGTTGATGACTTTACTCTTGAAGTTAAAGAGTCAGGTAAGGATGTAAAAATGGTTGTATCTAATGCAGAAATTAAAGCTAAATTAAAAGTTATTAAAATTGATAAGGATACAAAAGAAGTTATTACTAGAAAAGGTATTAAATTCAAAATATTCAATGTTGATAAAAACGAATATGTTTGTCAAACTATTTCATACCCAACTGCAGTAACTATTTGTGAGTATGAAACTGATTCAAATGGTATCTTAATGACACCATACCCACTTAATAGTGGTAAATATAAATTAGAAGAAGTCGATCAAAAAATTGATGGATATCTTTGGAATAGTGAAAGCCAAGTATTTGAAATTGGCGAAAATGCAGAACTAATTACTGACAATGAATATGGAATATTATTCGAAACTAAATTTGAAAATCAAGAAGTTAAAGGTATTATCAATATTCATAAAACTGGTGAGGAATTAGTTATAGATGAAGGATCTTTTAGTTATAACGAAATTAACCTAGAAGGTGTTAAATATAATGTATATGCTAAAACTGACATCTATTCTGCAACTGGAAAATTAAAATATAAGAAAGATGCATTAGTTGGAACAATTACTACTGATAAAGATGGTAATGGCTCTATTAGTAACTTATATCTTGGAAACTATTATTTAGTTGAAGTTCAATCAGCAAACAATAATATGATTGATACAAAAAAATATGATGTAGTTTTAAAATATAAGGATCAATATACAGCTAATGTTGATACTAAATTAAATTTAAAAAATTATCTACCTAAAGGTAAATTAGAGTTCACTAAAACTGATTTTTCAGAATCTAAAACTCTACCTAATACAACTATTGAAATCTATACTGAAAATGATGAGTTAATCTATTCAGGTAAGACTGACTCAAATGGTAAAATAATAATCGATGAACTTCCTGCAAATCAAAAGTTTTATATTCTTGAAAAGGAAGCACCTGAAGGTTATAAAATCAATGAAGAAAAAATGTATTTTGAAATAAAGGAAAATGGCGAAGTTGTAAAATGTTCTATGAAAGATGAAGACATTACTGGTACATTAGAATTCACTAAAGTTGATATTTCTACTGACGAGCCACTTCCAAATACATTAATTCAAATCTTTGATGAAAACGATAAACTTATTTATGAAGGTCGCACTGATGAAAATGGTATGATTACAATTGATAAAATCAAATATGGAAAATACTATATTTTAGAAAAAGAGGCACCAGAAGGATACAAACTAAATCCTGATAAGATGTGGTTTGAAATACTAGAAGATGGTAGCATTATTAAATCAGTAATGAAAGATGAAATAATCGAGGTTCCTAATACAGGAATATCTGATTCAAAAGTAATGGATGTTATTGTTTTAATATGTATCATTGGTGGTATTGGATTTATTATTTATGATAAAAAAAGAAAAAAATAAGAAAAAGTTTAAGAGTCAGTTTTTTGTAATTGGCTCTTTATCTATTCTTGTTGGTATATCTATAATTGGATATCACATCTACTCTGATTATAGATTAAAAAATATAGAAGATAATAATATTCAAGAGTTCTTTAATGAAGAACAAAACGAGGAAACTATACAAGAAGAAGTTTTTGTAGAAGTTGAAAATAAAAAAGTTGATGAAACTAATTATGATTATATTGCAGTTTTGGAAATACCTAAAATTAATCTTAAAAGAGGTTTATCTCAAGACAAATATTATAACAATGTTAATCGTAATGTAGAGATTCTTAAAGGATCTACTATGCCTAATATTTCTAAAGGCAACTTTATTCTTGCAGGTCATTCAGGATCAGGCAGAGTTGCATATTTTAGAAACTTAAATAAATTAACCATTGGTGATATTTCTTATATCTACTATGGTGGTATTAAATATACCTATAAAGTAAATAATATTTACGATATAGAAAAAACAGGAACTGCAACTATCACTAGAGATTTAAATAAAACCACTCTTACTATGATTACTTGCAGACATAATACTAACAAACAAATTGTTATTATTTCCGAGTTAATTAATCAAGAAAGCTATTAAGGAGGAATTATGAATAATACAAATATTAGCAGTTGACCATGTCGAGCAAAAATGGTATTTGGATGTATTTAGAAATGCATTATGGAGTATTGCTAAAGGTATTCTTTGGTTTCTAGATGGATTCTTTGATATCATTGATAAGATATGGCGATACAAATTTTTTGATAATGAATATGTAAATAAAATATTTGGTGGAGCTCTGATAGTCGCCTGTTCATGGCTGATCCTGAAAGCAGTTTTAGAAATAGTCATGAACTATATAGTTAAAAATGATGGTCGTGGCAGTCCACTTGTAATTTATAGAGGCATCATACTAGCAATAGTTATGATGTTTTTAATTAACCCTTTATTCCAATTTGGTTATAACTTTTCAACAAAAGCAACCGATGCAGTAATAAATGTATCAGGCATGAATAAATCAGGTAGTGCCGAAGGAACAATATCTAAAGCTCTGATCCGAGCGATGGCTTATGATGATGAGATGGATAAAGACGATAAGGAATACCTGATTAATCACTGGAAGTCGGTAAATATAAATAAGACTGAAGGTGGATTTGTTGGAATTGGTGATGTATATAAATACTCGCTCAATTTCTTTATGTTAATAGTTCTCGCAGTTGTGACGGTCTTTTTACTTTTCTTTGTTGCAATTCAGATGGCTAAACGAGTCATGGAAATTGCCCTGATGAAGATAGTTGGACCTTTCTGCTGTACCAGTCTAACTAGTAATCAACCTAGATCATTTGAAACTTGGACTAAAACTACTATGGGGTATTTTTTAATTACTGTGGTTCAATTTATATGTATAGGTTTATTACTTAATATGTTTGGTTCAGCTATCAAAGATAATGGAACTCTTACTGGTATATTCTTAATAATTGGTGCTTTGTTATTTGTTATAAGTACTCCAACTTTAATAAGTTCTTTACTTGGTCAGCAATCAGGATTGATGTCAGCATTTGGTGATATTCAATCTCTTATGGCAATTGGTACTGGAGTCAGTGCAGGACTGGGTATTGCTAAAGCAGGAACTATGTCTGCTCTTGGAAAAGGTGCAGATGTAATTAAAGGTGGAGGCAGTAAGATTTCAGGAGGTATTTCAAATATGTTTAATAGTCGTGGTGGTGGTTTGAATTCAGAACAAATGGCTAATGTAAAAGATAAGATGAGTCAACATAATGGTTATGGTGCAGGTCAATTAATAAAACAATATACTCAAGAAAATATGAAGAAGAAACCATCAACTTCATTTAGTAATTCAAATCCTTATATGAACCCTTTTAGTATGAAATATAACCCTATTAGAAATCAATACATGAGTAATTCAGGTCTTGAGGCAAATAGTAATTTTGAAAGGAAGTGGTATTAATGTATCTAATTCCTAAAAATATAAAAACTAAAAGAGAAATATTTAAAGGTTTTGGGATCTTTGAGTGTATTGCAGTTGCAATCGCACTTGGTATTGGATATCTTTTAACTTTATTTGTTCCATCATATAAATTAAAAGTTATATTCTTTTGTGTACCACCACTACTAACTTTTCTATTATTACTTCCACTACCAAATGGAAGTACTGCATTAACTATTTTTAGAAAATTCTTAAGATTTAAAAAAAATCAAAGATGTTATAAAGTAAAATGATCCTAGTTTATTGACTTGTCTTTTTTATGATGTTAAAATTAGACTATAAGTAGTCTAAAAGGAGTCTGAAATGGATAAGTTAAAAAAAGAAGAAAAAGAAGATTTAATATATTTAGAAACTTATGTTTTGCAAAAAGACATGAGAATAAGAATGCCAAAGTCTATTTTAAATAATTTAAATGTAAAAAAGGGAATTACTAATTTCTCTATATATCTAGACAACAAAAATCAACAGCTTATACTTAAAGTTGCTGATGACACTACTTCAGGAGGTAAAATAAATGGATAAGAAAACAATGAAAAAAGCGGGAACCTTTGAATTAAATAAAGTAGAACCAATTCATGGTTGGTATTCTTATGTTGAAGGTTATTCATCATGTTTAGTAACTGATGAATTAGATTTATTAAAAGATAAAAAAATAAAATGTATTTATGATCCTTTTGGTGGAACAGGAACAACTCCATTGGTTGCTAGTCAAAGAGGTATAGATTCATATTATAGTGAAACCAATCCATTTATGTTAGGAGTAATTGATACAAAAATTAACTCTGTAAAAAATGTTGTTGCATCAAAAGAAAAAATAAGTTTAATAAAAGATTTTTATAACACTATAAAAAGCATAAACATAAAAAAAAGTAAAAGTGATATTAAATGGGACGGATTTGAAAAATTCTTTGATAATGATAGATTAAATATAATTTTACAAATAAAAGATGAAATAAATAAGGAAACTGATTCTGATGTTCATAAGATATTGATGTTAGCACTTTCATCGATAATAGTTCAAAGTTCTAAAACTATTAGACGAGGTGATTTAAGATATGCAACTGAAAATGAATTGGCTAAAAAGAATAAAGAACAAGTTTTTGATTTATTCATAAAGAAACTTGAAAGTATAATATATGATATAGATAATTATGGTGATAGTGTTAAATGCTATTCAACATTATTAGATCCTGATGCAAGAAATATTGAGGCAGAGAATTTGTTTGATTGTGTTATTACATCCCCACCATATTTAAATGGAACTAATTATATTCGCAATACTAAATTGGAATTAAAACTCAATGATTATTTAAAAGATGAAAACGATATGCCATCATTTCATTCTAAAGGAATAATTGCAGGAATAAATAATGTTTCAAGTAGAAACGAAAACTTTATTCCATTAGATTTTGTAAAACCATATATTGATAAATTAGAACCAGTTGTTTATGATAAAAGAATTGTTAAAATGATAATTGGATACTTCAATGACATGAACGCTGTTATAAATAAATTGTCTATTGCGATGAAAAACAATGGAATATTTATAATGGATATTGGTGATTCTCAATTCGCAGGTGTCCACATTCCAACACACGAAATATTAACAACAATATGTGAAAATAATGGTTTTGAAAAATATGATGAAACAATTTTGAGAGAAAGAAGATCTAAAAATAATATGGTTCTTTCTCAACGAATATTAAGATTTAAGTTAAATAAAAAAAGTAAATCTAAAAAATTGGAAAATAAATCAGTAAAGAATGATAATCAACAATTGTCACTAAATATTTTAAATGATGAACATGACGAAAAAATTGGTGAGTTCTATAAACAAGCTAAAAAGTTTATGACGACAATGCCTTACAAACAAGAACCTTATTCAGGAAGAAATTGGGGACATGCTTGGCACTCTTTATGTTCTTATCATGGTAAACTAAAACCTGCCATTGCCCATTTTTTAATAACTAGTTTTACTAATAAAGGTGATGTTGTTTTAGATCCTTTATCAGGTGTTGGAACAATTCCTTTTGAAGCATGTTTAAATGGTAGAATTGGAATTGGAAATGATTTAAGTGAAATGGCTTACATAGTTTCAATGGCAAAACTAGAAAAACCTGAATATGATTTAGTTCACAATGAACTTGAAAAATTAGAAAAATATGTTGAAAAGAATTTGAATTCAGATTTTATTTCAAAAATTGTCGAAGAAAACAAAACATTTGGCTATAATAAAACTTTAATTGATTATTTTCATGAGGATACTTTTAAAGAAATTATTTGTGTTAGAGAATATTTCTTAAAAGATATTCATTCCATGACACCAGAAAAATCCTTAATTTTTTCTGCATTTATGCATGTTCTTCATGGAAATAGACCATATGCTTTATCAAGACAATCACATCCTTTAACTCCATACGCTCCTAAAGGAGAATTTATTTATAAAAATGTAATTGAACATATAAAAGAAAAGATTTTTGCATCATATTATGTTGACGATTTTAGTAACTATGTAAAAGGTAAATCTATATATGGAGATTACAATGACATAAAAGATTTAGATAATTCAGTGGACTATATTATTTGTTCTCCACCATTTGCAGATTCAATAAGATTTTATATGCAAAACTGGATGAGATTATGGCTATGTGGTTGGAATAAAGATGACTTTAAGGAAGCTGAAAAAATCTTTTTAGATTCTAAACAAAAGAAGGATTTTAGTATATATGATTCTTTCTTCAATATGTGTAGTAAAGTGTTGAAGAAGGATGGCAAAGTTATATTACATTTAGGTAAAACACCAAAGATTGATATGGCTATTGAATTAGAAAAATATTCAAAGAAATATTTTGACACAGTATATATAGGTTCAGAAAGTGTTTCAAATATAGAAAAACATGGTATTAAAGATAAGGGAAATACTACTGAACATGAATTTATGTTTTTAATAAAAAAATAGTACTTTCGATTAAGTACTATTTTTATTCTATTATTGTAACTGATGTAGGATAATGTCCTGTTATTTTTTTGTATTCTTCAGCGAGATCAACTTTATTTCCAATTACTCTTTTTAATGAGTCATTTATTTTATCAGCTGTTAGGATTCCATCTCTTACTTTCTGATAATCGGGTTGCATTAAAAATTCGTCATAAAACCAAACGACATTTTTAATCAGTAAATCTAAAACTTGGTTGTTAATTTCTCTTGAATGTAATTTTTCTAGAGATAAGCCAGTTATTTTACTTAATTCAATTAATTCATCTTCTGAGTAATAGTCAACTGGAAAAGTATCACTTTTTTGTGAGTTGTGTGATGAACATAAGCATGTTGCCGTATCATCTAATCTATATAAATAAGCAAGTGGCATAGTATGATCTAAAGCTATTTCGTTAAGCTCTAATTCCTTTTTACACTTAAAACACTTTCTATCAAATTTATTCCAAATATATTCAACAAATTCTTTTTTTGTTTTGTTTTCAAATTCAAAATGAATTAAGTTTGTTTGCAATAAATTATTTATTAATACTTCTATTGCTCTACGACGAAGACCATCTTCTCTAAATTGTTGAGCATTTCTTTGTGGATTAAGTGGCATATTAACGAAAAACTTTTTACAAGCTTTGCATTCTAGTTGATGCCCATAATATGCTACAACTTTGTTATCTTCTAGTTTGATGCCAAAGTTAGTTAGTTCATTTTTATCAACTTCATTTTGTATTTCATATGCTCTAAATGTTGAGTGTGTACATGGAGCTAGTTTTTTGCAATGCAATGAAAAAGCAAGAGTTCCTATTTCATTTTTTATGTTTATTGGTAAAAATCTTCCACATCTATTACAACTTTTTAGTACAACTAGTTGTCCTTTTGTGAATTCTTGATCTGAAATTAAATATTCTCTTATTGGTAATTCAGTTTCTAAATAGTATAGGTGTGGAATATGCATGTTTGTTTTTTGATGAAAACTTACATCAAATTTATCATCTTCAAATTCTTCTTTATTTATTGCATTCATATCAAAACTTATAAAGTCTATATAACCATTTTCAGTTGTTGTGACATGCATGTTTACTATAACATTTTTTAATGTATCCCCATCGTTTAGTTCAATTTCTTTATGGAATCCAATACTATTCCAATCATTTGAATTAATTGGAGATGCTACATCAAATTTATCACTAAAGAGCTTTTCATTTTTCATATAAGATAAATCAAATGTTATGCTTATATTTTTTTCACAAAAAATGTATCCACCAAAAGCAAAAATACCATAGTTCTTATTAAATAATTTTTTGAGTTGTACTTTTTCTTTTTTGAAAGTAAAGGTTTCGTTTTTAATAATATTGCATCTATCAGCATGAAGAACTATACATTCTCCACCAGTTGTTTCATCACAAGTGTGATAACCACTTTCTCTAGTAACACTTCTTCGTTGATAGGTTCTTAAATTTATTTGACTCATTTAATCACTTCCTTAAAGATAAAAATATATGTATATTATACCATATTTTCGGAAGTTAGCATATAGAGTCATTATAGTAATTATAAATTGGAGGTTTTATGTTAGGAAAGATTTTAGGAATAGTATTTTTACTATTCATTTTTTTATTTACAATATGCTCGTGTATAATATCTAGTAGATGTTCACGAGAAGAAGAAAAATGGAGGGATGAAAAAGATGAGTATTCTGCAGGAATACGAAGGAATTAGAAAAGATATGGGTTCTACTCGTTATGATGCTATTGGTGATTATCTTGAAGAAGTAAACAAAGATCGTGACGAAGAACTATTCCTTTCTGATGTTTTATATAAGGAAAAAGAATACAAGAAATATGAAACTTGGTTTAATAAATTAATTAGTCCATTTAGAATACACGATTTTGAAAATGGACAGTTTTCAGTTTCATTAGATCAAAGTGAGTATTGGTATGATTGGAACGAAGAAATTAAAAGCGATTCGCCTTATGGCGATGGTCATTGCTATAATGATGCCTTTTATGATTATTTAGGAAAAGTATCAAAGACATTAAATAGTAAGTTAAACTATGATTCAGAAAATGGTATGTTTTGTGTTTATACTGATGACATAAGAATTGCCGATGAAGTTGCTTATAAATTATCTCAACTTTATAAAGACGAAGACAAAATGATTGAACTTATCAAAGATACTAAAGCTAATTATGGATATGTCTTTGATGTTCATATATAAGGGGGATGATTTATAGATAAACGAAAAAGATTAAAATATAAAAATACATTATGGTTTGTTAATGTTTCTACTTATCAAAGTAAGAGAATGAAACTAACCATCTCAAATAAAAAACAAGAAATCGAAGTAACTATTGATTTAAAAGATGCCTATCTTGATAATGGTCATGTTTTTTTAGATCCTGAAATAAAAGATAATGGTATTTTAAAAGCATTAAAAAAATCAAGAATATTAAGACAGATAGATGGAACTCTTTGTTATGATTATAAATTAATTCCAGTTGCTCTGCTTAATAATGGGATACTTCGTACTTATGATTATTCAGGTGTTTTAGAACACATGGAAAAGATAACTAATAAGGAGGATTGATCTATAAATAATAATAATAGATTGAAGTTATATAATACTCATCTAACTTTAAGGTTAGATAAAAAAGAAAAGCAAATATTAAGAAAAAATGCTTATAAAAATAAAATGACCATGTCTAATTATATTAGACTACTCATTAATATGGATAATCGCTTAAATGAAATAAAAAGAAATAATATTAAAAATGATAAGTGTTCTACTGAAATTACAAAGATAATGCTTAATATTGGGAGGGATATAGATGTTTAAGAAAAAATCTAAACTTCCAAAAACAATAGCAGATTTCATTCCATTTCAAGATGTATGGAATAATTTAGTTTATTTGGATAACAATAGAATTGTTGGTGGAATAAAAATTGGTTCTATCAACTTACACTTATTATTTGATGAAGAACAAAAAATAAAAGTAGCAGAACTTAAAAAAGTTCTTAATTCAATAGACTACCCTGTTAAGATATTTAGTGTAGATAAACCTATTAATCTTGATGATAATTTAAATCTATTAGGATCTAAAATTAAATCTGAAAATAATAAAAATAAAATTAAATTATTGGAAGAAGATTATAATTTTGTCCAAGATCTAAATAATAAGAAATGGGTTGTTAATCGTGAATTCTATTTGATCATGGAAGAAGATTCCGAGAACGAGCAAATATTAAATCAAAAACTAAATGATTTAATTCAGGAATTCATCTCTATTGGATTACATAGTGAACGAGTATCTAGTGAAGAATGGCGAGACCTATTATATATTATTTTAAACCCTGTCACATCGCTCGACATCTTTAAAAAGGATGCCACAGGTATAACTCGTTCATTTAAAGAGAAAATCGCCCCAAACGGCTTAAAATTCAATGAAAAGGATATAATGTTGGGTGATGCTTATGTAAGTGTTGTGACACTTCGAACATACCCATCTATTGTTGGTGTTGCATGGTTAGGTGCAGTTGCTAATGTAAATCATACTCGTATGGTTATGACTATTTCCCCTATGGATGCACTTGATATCAGCAATACATTAAAGAAAAGTATGTCAGAGGTTAAATCAAAACTAATGAATACTAATAATTATAATGATGAAGTTGTATTAAATAATCAGTTAGATGATTATGTACAGCTAGTAAATAGAATTGATCGTGAACATGAGAAGTTCTCATTATTGACGGTCAATTTTTTATGTTATGGTGATTCTAAAGAAAATATGGAAAGAGCCAAGAAAGAATTAAAGACTACACTCTCTGCTTATGGTATGGGTGGTACTGATTTAATGTTCGAACAAGAACGATCATTAAAAATGTGTATGCCTACTTTATATAGAGATTTAGAAAAGGAATTTGGACTTCCAATTCCTATGATGACTACTGCATCATCATTCCCATTTATCTTTCAAACTTTACAAGATGATGGCGATGCTATGATGATTGGTACTGATTCATTAGGAAGTTTATTGTTCTTTGATTTATGGAAAAGAACTAGTAAAAGGAACAATTCAAATGCAGTTATTATTGGTAAGTCAGGATCAGGTAAATCTACTCTGATTAAAAAACTTATTCGTGGTAACTGGTGTCGTGGTTCTAAAGTTATTGTTATAGATCCTGAACGAGAATATAAGGATTTATGTGAAAATATTAACGGAACTTGGATTGATTGTGGTACTGGTTCTCATGGAATTATAAATCCACTTGAAGTTAGAAAAGGTGCTGATGATTCAGAGGATGAGAAAAAAACTATTAACAATGATTTATCAAGACACTTTCAAACTTTTAGAACTTTTATAAAATATTACTTACAAGATTTAACTGCTTATGAGTTAACTAAAATTGAAGAAATACTTATAGAAGTATATAAAGATAAGAACATAGATTTTGATACTGACCTATCTAAATTATCAAGTGAAGACTACCCTATAATGCAAGATTTATACGACAAAGTTGTTGAAACATTGAAACAAGCTAAAGCAAATAAAGAGGCACGAAATGTTATTGAGTCATTAGAAAAGATTTCATCAATGTTAAAGAAATCTACTATTGGTGCTGATGCTAGAATCTTTAATGGTCATTCAAGTATTAATGTAGATAATTCATCAGACTTTATTGTTTTGGATATTCATAGTCTTGTTGATTCAGATGAAACTATATTAAGAACTCAATTCTTTAATATATTATCTTGGTGTTGGAATGAGATAAGTCGTGACCGAAACGAACAAGTAATTCTTGTATGTGATGAGGCACATTTACTTATATATCCTAACAATAAAGATGGTATTGATTTCTTAAAAAGGACAGCAAAAAGAATTCGTAAATATAACGGCTCACTATGGATAATTTCGCAGAACTTAATCGACTTTACTTCTCAAGGTATTGAACGATTTGGTCAGGTTATTATAGATAATAGTTCTTATATCTTGGTCATGGCACAGGGACAAAAAGAAATTGAGGCAGTTCAAAAAATGATGAACCTGTCCGAGTCAGAGATTCAATTTCTTACTACTGCATCTCGTGGTCAGGGATTATTTGTTATTAGTCAGGACACTCGATTACCAATTCAAATCCATTTACGAGAAGAAGAAAAAGATTTATTTGGTAATGCAGGTGGTCGTTAATGAATGATATAAAAAAAGTATATTTAATTTTAAAACTTTCACCTGCTATCATGGTACTATTTATTATTGCATTGGTTTTATTGATTGCAGATGGTTCTAATGGTGATCCATCTGCTGAACCTGTTGGTGATGTTTCAGAGTTTACTGCACCATTTAGAATGAATGTTAATTATACAATTACATCCCCATTTGGTTCTCGTAGTGATCCATTTACTGGTGAGGAATCATTTCATAGTGGTATCGATTTATGGGCACCAGCAGGAACTGATATTGTTGCATCTGCAGGTGGTAAAGTTTATAAAACTGGATATGAAGCTAATGGTCTTGGTAATTATGTAAAAATACAACATGATGTTAGTGGTGTGACATACTACACTGCTTATGGTCATATGCTTGATAATTCCATTGTAGTATCTGAAGGTCAAATAGTTAAAGCAGGTGACAAATTGGGAACCATAGGTCAGTCAGGTCGTGCAACAGGAATTCATGTTCATTTCATGCTCATGACTCCTAATTGTACTTACAATAGATCTGATTTAAAGGATCCTAAAAGTATTATTGATAATGATTTAGCAAGGAGGAAAAATTATAAGCCAAATCTCGAATTACAACCAAACCAACGATATGAACCAATCCAACCATTACAACCAGTCGGAAGATAGTTTAATAGAAACTTATGCACTTCAAGTTGCAAGTGTACTCCATAAAACTGGAAAAGGTTCTTTTACGATTGATGAAATAGTTGATAAGGTTAAGGAAATTGTTAAGGAAGAAGAACTTGTAGAACCTGTTATGATTGAGGTTCAACAAGTACTTATAAATAAATATAATTATGAAATTATAAATACTAATATTAAGTTTGATATTGATATATAGGACATCATAAGGTTCCTTATTTCAATATTTTTGTTTTAGAAAACTTTTTAAAAAGGTTCTCTAGAGCCCAGTTTTGGTAGTTTATTTGTTATAACAATTGTTAGACAATATGCCCTATTTTTAAAGATTTCGGTATTAAAGGTGTTAGACAAAAGTAAGACATTTAAGAATATGTATGACAAAGTAGAACTTTGGAAACCCTTTAAATTAGGGCTAAACTACCCACTGGGTAGTTGTTTGTCAGCCACACTTATCCTGATAAAAAGTAGTCTTAAAGTTGTGTCCTTTTTTCGTTGTTTTTCATTGAAATTAATGACTCTATTTTGTGTCATAAGTTTTTTACTATGGAGGTGATAATATTAATAATAATGGATGTACTTTTATTAAGTTTAGAATAGATGATAATCTAAACAATGCCTTTAAAAATATTCTTGAAAAAGAAAAGATAACTCAACAAGAGTTATTAGAAAAATTAGTTAAGGAATATGTACTTAAAAATCTAAATCTATTAATAAGTAAGGACACTAAATAATGAAGGAAGAAAGAATTACAATTCGAGTCACTCCTGAAGATAAAAAAGAAATTGAATTACTAGCAGAAAAATATAAAATGAATATATCAAGGTTCGTTTATAGTACCATTAAAGAAAAAATGGAAACTAATAAATTAACCGATAGTCAGGAACAATTTATGGAACTATTTGATATTGCATTTAAAAAAAGTTTTGATTCTTTTTTTAAACAATTAATGGTCGTTATAAATCGTATTGAGTTTAATAGTAGATGGTCTATCAAGCAAACTGATATTTTTATGAACCAATTAAAAATACCACAAACTGAAGATGAATTAAGTTTATCTATAATAGATCATCCTGTAACTGAAGTTGCTCATCGTGAGGTACTTAAAGATATAAGAAAGATGTCAAGTAAAAAGCACGAGCTAGATAATGAGTAGTTCCAATATTGTAGTTCGTGTTAAGTACCAACATTGTAACGATTTAAGGAAAAGTGTTGGCAAGACAATCAGCTATATAAGTGATAAGAAAAAAGCAGATGCTACATCAATTGATGAATATGATATTTTAAAAGATTATATGCAGTTTGCTAATAATGATTCTTATCTTTATGAAGATAAAGAGTCATTTACTTGGTCTAGTAATGGTGATATAGATGCTAAAAAACATTTATCTAATATGAATGATTTAGATCCTAAAGGTTATCTTTGGAGTCTTGTTATTTCATTCCCACCAGAGTTTGCAATTAATAATGGTCTTATAACTAAAGTTGATTATTATAATCTTACTAAAAATATAATGCCACAATTATTAACTGGTATGGGATTCAAAATGAGTAATGTAACATGGTACTGCAGTTTGCATCGCAATACTGATAATCCACATTTACATATTAACTTTTTTGAACATCATAAAACCATTTCTAATCCTAAAGTTCCATATGATTTAATTTATAAATTAAAAAGCAATATAGGTAATTATTTAATAGATAATGAAAAGTTTTATAAATTAAGAGATGAAGAATTCAAGTCCATTACAGGATCCATTTCACTTGCAGAATTAACTAGAATTAAAAATCAAAAGTTATTTGGTGATAAGTATCGTAGAGACTTAAATAAAATGCTACTTAATTTATATGAGGTACTTCCACCTAAAGGAAGATTGCAATATAATTCAAAAAATATGAGTCCATATAAAGGTCAACTTAATAATATAATTGAATATATATTATTACATGATTCTACTAAATATAAATATGCTCGTTATATAAAATTATTAGAAGAACATCAAAAAGAATTAACAGCTATCTATGGTTCATCGTCTGCTAATAAAAATAAAGAATACTATAATAATCAAATTAATAAGTTATATGCCAAGATTGGTAATGAGATATTATCTAATTATAAAATATATCAATCTATGGGAACTATGGAAAAAGAAAAAGAATTTTTGAAAAAGCATATTAAGGATCTAAAATTCAAAAGTTCTGCATATAAAAAGCAAGATAACATAGATAAAGTTGCTAAAGACTTAAATCGTATATGTAATCTTGCAGGACTTAATCATTTAGAAAAAAGATATGTATTTAAAAATTGGATTTCTAAATCTAAATATAATATTAATGTTGATGCTTTATTAAGCAGTATGGATAATTTAAACACCGACATGAGTTCTACGGAATATTATAAAATATTAAGGTCATTAAATTATGATTATGAACGATATTCAAAATATAAAAATAAAGTTTTCTATCAAGAACTCAATTATAAAAAGTTTATTAATCAAGCTATGAACTATTTAGAGTATGAATTGGAACAAGAAGAAAAACAAATAATTAATGAACTTGAATATGAGCTGTCAGAATATTAAAAATATATGATATAATATTTATTGATTTGGAGGTGTCTTTATGAGTTGGGAAACAATTAGTACTAAAAAAATTAAATGCCCATGTGGTAAAGGTTTTATTAAACAAGAGACTAAAGGTGATGATTGGAATCGCTACGAAGATGAAACACCAGTTATAATGTGCGATGATTGTTTTAAAAAATATAAAATAGAGTCAAAATATTTTTGCCCAAAACCTAAACATGATTATACAATTTACTATTGTGTAAATAAAGATAATGAAAATGAAAAAATAAAATTGGATTTATAAATATGAATAATACTAAATTTGTTCCATTAATTAATTCTGATGAAAAAGAGATTATTATTCAACTAATTAATGAATATTCAATTGATATCAAAAATTTATATATAAATATAGGTGATGGGAAATATATTTCAGGAATTCTTGGATCTGCAGATAAGTCAATTAAAAATCATTTTAAGTATAATCATTTTATAGAATCAATTAACGATTTATCAGAAAAAACAAAATTGTCTATTATTAGGTGTATTAGAGAATATGAAAAAGTAAATTATTATGGGTATAACCCAATGACTAATTCAATATCCAAAGAAGAAAACAATGCATATTATTATATGGAAAATGCATTGTTTAGAGAACTTATATTATGGGATTCTTTGGCTCAATTATATAATATATATTTTGATCTTAATAAAGATGTTTCAAAAGTTAGTTATAAAAAAATAATAAAAGAATTGTTAGACTCTAATTATAAGGATGTTGATTTTAAACAAATATATAATTATATTTATGAAAAATTTGATATTTCAAATAAGGATATAGATGTAGGAATTCACGATTATATATGCAATTTAAGGCATCAAATGACTCATAGGTATTCAATCGCCATTACATCGCTTTCAGAAAATACAAATTTAAGAGCAATGCCAGATTCTATATACAAAATAGCAAAAGATTATAATATTGTTCATAAATATATAAATGAAATATTAAATTTAATTATTAAAAAAATAGTATGATTAATTTCATACTATTTTACTTTGCCACATAACCAGTCTAATGACACATCGTATTTAGTGCATATTTGATAAGCAAATGCAGTAAGTACTAATGTCTTGCCAGTTTCATATGCAGATATAGTTGACGATGTCGTATTAAGTTCACTTGCTAGATCTCGAAGTGTAAGTTTATTTCTTTCTCTTATTTCTTTTATTCTACTACCTATCAATTTTTTATTAAGTTCTTTAATCTCTTTAATATCAGAGTTAGTTCTTTCATTAGATAAACCTAGAACATAATCCATTGAAGTTTTATAGTAATTGCATAAATTGTTTAGGTGTTTTAAAGGAATAATTTTAGTTCCTTTTTCCCATAATGAATAAGTTTGTTGTGTGACTCCAAGTTTATTGGCAAGGTCTTTTTGAGATAAGTCTGCATATTCTCTTAAATCAAATAATCTCTTTTCATTCATAATCAACCACCAATATAATTTTCTCATTAAAATGTCAATTATTTAAATTTCACAAACAAATACGAGCAAAGTGTGATATAATAGTATTTGTAGTAAAAAATGTAGTAAATCTTAAACAAAGATGGAGGGATGATATTGAGTAATGATTTTATCTTGGCTGATACAGATCAAACCAAGAGATTAAAAGAAATTTGTTTAAGTAGTAGTGCATATTCTTGTAGTGGGGAAATCTATAAATTATTAAGTCGTGAAGTTCTTCACGAACTAGTAAAACGGATTCCTAATAAAAGTATTAAACTTCCTAGTGATTTGTTGTATGGTAAAAAAGTTATCACTGGTGAAGAAAAGTTTTTAGAAAATTTAGATAAGTATATAGGATATATTAGAGATAGATATTTAATAGATCATATCGAATTAACTATTTTAATTGAAATAAGTTTAAATAATAAATATAATAAAATTCTTTTTGATATGGATGATTATCATCAAAATCAAAATTATAAAAAATATCATGATGCTTTTAGAAAAATGTTTTTATTCAATTTCTATGATAACATTCGTTTCTATTCTAAATATGTCGATAAATATGAGGCAATCAATTTATTTTTAGATGAAACAAAAGATTTAGATTTTGAAGATCCAAAAGACATTATATTACTTGAAAATATATTTATTAAAATATTCAATAATAGACATAGTAATCTATTTAATTCATTTATTCCTAACAATGAAGTTGATGAAGATAAATACGATTTCTATGTTAATCAAGTAAATTGGGTTTTGTCTGATTATTATGAAAAAGGAACTTATTCATTCAAATTAACTGATGATGATCATTATATCGATGTATATAATGGTGATAAATTAATATTTAATGTTGTTAAAAATAAAAAATTAGATAAAGAAATTAAGGTTAGATTTGGTATAATAAATAAAAACTTTTGTGGTGATAAAATAATTACTTTTACAAAACAAGAATTCAAAGATATTCTTAATAGATTAAAAAATATTGATAGTCATAAAAGATATGATGTTAATTATGATTTTATAGATTCAACTCTTGTAATGAACTTTTGGAACTATGAGGGTAATCAATTTTTAGACATCTATTTTGAATATTCAAATAATGGTGATAAGTTTGTTATTGGATTAGATCCTGAAGATACTAAAAACTTATATAAACTAATTAAGGAACAAGTGTAATTCACTTGTTTTTATTTTGGAGGGATAAATGTAAAAATTAGAAAATATTTTAATTACTTTCTTTTAATTATCTTAACATTTTTGGCATCAGCTAACATTTGTTATAACCTAACATATATTATAGACAATAATATTCATTTATCATGGAACTTAAATATCCTTTACTCCTTTCTAAAAACTATAACTGATTTCAGTTTAATGTTTGGTTCTATTTTATTAATGTCTATTATGATGCTATTTATTTTAAAATATGATAAAGAGTTTAAATTAAAGTTTAGAAGATTTAAAAAGATGCCTGAAGAAGATGGTTCATTTGAATATGGTTCATCTCGTTGGGCAACTAAAAAAGAAATTAAGAAAAATTATAAAACTTGGACTATTGATTCTAAATTAAAGTCAGGTGGTATTCCAGTAACTTATATGGATGGTAAGTTTTATTATTCTGATAAATTTGATCATACATTAATTATTGGTTCCACAGGTTCAGGAAAAACAATAAGTTGCATATTGCCTTTAATATTTAATCTTGCTTGTGCAGGTGAATCTATGGTTATAAATGATACTAAAGGAGAATTATATTCATATACAGCTGATTTTTTAAAAAGAAAAGGTTATCAAATAAGGATAATCAATTTAAGAGATGCACTTGCTAGTGATGGTTGGAATCCACTTCACTTGCCTTATAAATATTATCAAAATAATAATAAAGATGAAGCTGGAGATATGATAGAAAATTTTTCCAAATCATTATGTAAGAATTTATCTAGTAAAGATATGTATTGGGAAAAATCAGCTAATGCAGTATTAAATGCTCTTTGTTATGCCCTTATAGAAGATGCACCAAGCGAATCACAAGTAAATTTATATTCAATATATAATTTGTTGGTAGAACATGGAAATAAAACAATTGATAGATTCAATTCACTAGATTTATATTTTCAACAAAAACCATTTGGTAGTTTAAGTAAAATGAGTTATGCTACAGGATCGTTTGCTAAAGGTGAAACAAGAGCTACTCTTTTCTCAGTTCTTGCAACTGTCATAAAGATGTTTAGCGACACAGGAATCGCAAATCTTACAAGTCGTACTGATTTTGAATTAGATGACATTGGTAAAAAGAAAACAGCAGTATTTTTAATTATTCCTGATGAAAAGGAATCAAGACACGAATTAGCATCTTTATTTATCGATCAGTGTTATCAAGCATTAGTTAATACAGCTCAAAATATGAAAGATGGTAAGATGCCAATTAGAGTTAATTTTATTCTTGATGAATTTGCTAATATGCCACCTATAAGTTCTATATCTAATAAAATTACTGTCAGTCGTTCTCGAAATATTCGTTTTTATTTAGTATTGCAGGATTTCGACCAATTAAAAGAAACTTATAAAGATTCTGCAGGAACTATTAAATCGAATTGTACAAATTGGATTTACTTATTAACTTCAGATAATGAGACAGCAAAAGAAATAAGTGCTAGGCTAGGAAAATATACTATTTCAAGTAATCGTGTATCTACTTCTACTCGTTTGGAGCAATTAGATTATAATATTTCAAATGATAAATCTTTAATTGGTCGTGAATTATTAATGCCTGATGAATTAATGAGATTTAAACTTGGTGAAGGTTTATTCATGGCTACTAGACAATACCCAATTAAATCAAAGTTTACTCCTATATCTGATTATGGAATAAAAATCAAAAAATCAACAATTCCTAAAAAGAAAAAAAGTTTTAATATTGAATGTTTTAATCTTGATGAATTTAGAAAGAAAAAAATTCAAGAACAAGATGACAAAAAAGTTGATTTAGTTTAGTTATAATATAAAGTATTAAAAATATATGGTATAATTGTATGTATAAGAAACAGATAAATAGTAATTTATGGAGGTAATTTTAATGAAAGAAGAAAAGAAAGAAATAAAAATAACAGGTTTTGATGTTGCTTATTATGTTTCAATATTCACTATTATAGGAGCAGTAATTTTAACAATATTTCAATTTGTTAATAAAACTAATGAATGGGATAAGGTATTATTATTTTATATTTTAGGGTTTATAGGATTTTTTACAAATAAAGAAAATAGAAAAAAACAAAAAGAAAATAATAAATAGAAATTACAATTTATAGATTAGATAAAGATAATATTTGAGTAGATATAATTCTACTCTTTTTTGTAGTATAAAATAAGGAGGAATAGATATAGAAATAACAAAAAATAGAAGTTTGGAAGTAAGCCAAACTTTTTTTGATAAATTAGAACAAAAATTAAAAAATGTTTCAGATAACTTGCAAGGATATTATAAAACATTTAATAATTGTAGAGAACAAGGATTAATGCTAACAATTTATGAACCTACTACGGATAATGAATTGCTAATATGGGCTTGTGAAAGTCGTAATAGTGACAATATTATGGTTATTACTGCAGATAGAAGTTATTCTAATACAAATGATATGTTTAACGATAATGCTTGGAAGTCTGCAAAATATTTTAAATATGATGAATATGATAAAGCAGTTAATCATGTATATAACATAATTAAAAAACAATTTAATAAGTTTTTTTTAGAAGAATATAATGCAAAATTTAAAATGCATAAATGTCTTGCTGATTTACAGCATATTCAGGTTGATGCAAAAGATTTAGATTATGAAGATTATTATGATCTTGCTACATTTGAAGATGTAGACAATTTGTATTTTTGCGACTTAATTATTCTTGAAGGCAAAATGGGTTTAAGATATTCAAAATATACTGATGCTTATAAAGATGAATTTGATAACCTTATCTTTGAAGAATGGGAACCTGACTTAACAAGTGATACAACTTTAATGTTAGGTATGCAAAACAAATTGAGAGATTTTATAGAAAAAGAAATAGATTACGACATTAATGTTGGTATTGGAATATAAGGAGGAATAGATATAAGTACAAGAGCAAGAATTGGAATATTAAAAAAAGATGGTAGTATTGAGAGTATATATTGTCATCATGATGGATATCTTGATGGTGTTGGTAAAATATTAAATGATAATTATCAAAATTATAATGATGTAAAAGAATTAATAAAATTAGGAAATATTTCAGGATTAGGAAAAAAAATAAATTCTGATAATAAAAAAGATGAAACAATTGCTTATCATAGAAATTTAGGAGAAGATTATAAAAAAAATAAACCAATGGTCACTAAATCTTTTGATGAATTTCAAGAGATTTTATTTGATGCTTGGATTGGATATATTTATTTATATGATGAGCAAACTAATAAATGGCTATGGGATAATTACACAGCTGAAGTTTCTAATTTAGAATTAAAACCACTTTCTGATTGTTTTAAAAAAGAGATTGAGAAACCATTAGCACCTATTATTGGAGCAGATGGTAATGTATTTAATTTAATTGGTATATGTAGTCGTGCATTAAAAACTGCAGGATACCCTGATAAAGCAAAAGAAATGACTGATCGAATTACTAATTCAGGAAGTTATGATGAAGCACTTTCTATAATGTGTGAATATATAGAACCAGTTAATCAAAATTATGAAAAAATGGAAGATATCAACGATTATGATGATATCTATATTAATTTATAGGAGGATTTAAATGTTAAAAGATTATCAAATAAAAAGAATTAAAGAACAATACCCTAAAGGAACTGAAATTGAATTAATCAGTATGGAAGATTCTCAAGCAGTTCCATCGGGTACTCATGGTATTGTTGATTTTGTAGATGATATGGGTACTATTCAAATGACTTGGGATAATGGTTCATCACTTGGACTAGTTGTTGGTGAGGATCAATTTAAAGTCATAAATAAATCAAAAATAAATGAATTATCTTGTAGTGAAGTTAAAGGACTTCGAGATAGAAATTATGAATTTTTAATATTACAAGGTTGTGGTGGTGAACTATCAGAATGGGTTGATGGTTTCACTAAAATGTTAAAAGATGAAGGAATCGTAAAAGATTCCTTTTCTTTTGATGAAGTTTATTCATTTCAAAATAACAATTTAACTAATATTGCATTTGCTCTTAATAATAAAGATTTAGATATTGGTAAATTAGCAATGTTTAGATTAAAGATTAGAGAAACATTTGGAGCAATGTGGTTATCTGACTATATTGACAATGGATATATAAAAGATATAGGAATATAAGGAGGAATTATCTATTTCAAAATATATAAGAGTTAAGTCTAGTTTAAATAAAATTATAAAGATTGATAGTGACAATATAGATGAGGCAATAGAAATTGCTAAAGATGATTTTTTCGAGCTTGAATTAACTTCAGAGTGGCTTAATGATCGTGAAGTAACCTTTGAGGAAGAAAAAAATATTACAAAATTAGGAAAAGAGTTAGCAAAATTATATTCTACTAGGAGCGATAGATATGAGAGTTTCGATGATATAAAAAAGTTTGTTGATATGGTTTTTAAAGATCCAAATATAGCAGATTATGTATATGAAGAAACTATTTTGTCATTAAAAGAAGATTATAATATTTGTCCTAGCAATATAAACATATAAGGAGGATTGATGTTTGTTAGAAGAACAATTAAAAAAGATAAATGAATTAAGTTTTCAAGCTAATAAAACTAAAGATGAAAAAGAAAAGGAACAATTAGAAAATGATGTTAAATCCATTATATTTGATTTAAAAAAACAAGCTATTGAAAGTTTTAAATCTGAAAGCGATATTAAAAAGTTTTTAGATAATATAATTAAGTTCAATAATTATTCATATAATAATCAATGCTTAATATGGATGCAAAATCCTGATGCAAATTATGTTGCACCACTTCGCACTTTTAATAAAATGGGATATCGTATAAATTCAGGTGAGCAAGGTATTAAAATATTAGTTCCAACTTTTTATACAATTGTTAAAATTAAAACTGATGTTGATGGTAAATATGAATATAAACCACTTTTTGCACTTACTGAAGATGAATTAAAAAAATATAAAGATAAGTCAGATGATTCAATTACATATCATAGTGAAAAGTTAAGTAATTTCAAAGTTGGTTCGGTATTTGATGCAAGTCAGACTAATATGCCTTTGGATGAAATCAATGAAAAATTAAATCCTGTTTTGGAAGATGATTGTGCTGAAGGCATTGAGGATATATTTATTAAATCAATATATCGTGATGGTTTTAAAGTAAAATATGAAGATAAAATTGAGTCAGGAGCAAAAGGATATTGTGATTTTAAAAATTCCACAATAGTTGTGCATAAAGGTTTAAGTAATCTTATGAGATTAAAAGTTGTTATTCATGAATATGCCCACTCTCTTGCTCATAAACATTTACTTAATAATAATCAAGATTATCAAGAACATAGAAATAAATATGAAACAGAGGCAGAATCAATTGCTTATGTTGTTTCAAAATATTTAGGTATGGATACAAGCCAATATTCAAATATGTATCTTTATTCTTGGAGTAAAGATAAAGATTTTAAAGAGATAGATGATTCTCTTAATACTATTGTTAATTATTCTAAAATGATAATAAATAATTATGAAAAAATATTATCTAAAAGTCAAAACATATCGTTAGATGAAAATTCATATAATTCATATGTAAGTATTTAAGGGGGAATTAATATTAATAATCTAGGAGATATGTTAATCGAAATTGGAACTATCATTAATAAATATCAAAAACAAAATGAAGTTAATAATGGTAGTCAGATATTATTAAAAACTAAAGAAGTATTAAATCGATACCCTGCTATTAGTAATTATGGATTAAATGAAGCAATTAAAAATGGTTTTATTCCTGTTGTTAAAATTGGTAAATTAAATTATTTTGATGTTAAAGATATTGAGAAATATCTTGCTAGTAATAAAATCGTTGTTAACGAAAATGAAAAAGTTAATAAAAAATATGTTTAGGAGGAATAATATATAGGTAAAATAAACGATAACAGGATGAAAAATATTTATCAGGAGTCTGATGGGGTTTTTAGAATTGAATTAAGTAATGGTTTTAGAGATGATGGTACTCGTGATCGAATAGTTGAAAGAGTTTATGGTACACCTGAAGATGCAATCAAACGAAGGGATGAAATGAAAGCACTTCAAAAACAAATGAAAGAAGAAGGACTTAAAGCAGAAAATGGTGGCTATACTCTTACTCAAACAGCAAAAATATATTTAGATGATACTAAATATCAAAAGAGATCACTCACTACTATTCGAGGTTATAAACAATTACTTAATAATTGGATTCTACCTGATTTAGGTGATATTAAAATTAGAAGTATAACTGAACAAGATTTAGAAAAATTATATGATAAAATGAGAAATACTATTAATCCACAAACTGGCAAACCACTATCTGAAACTTATGTTAATCATTGTCATAAACTTATTACATCCATTTTCAATTATGCTAAAAAGAAAAAATGGTTATTATCTAATCCTGCAGAGTTTGTAATAAATCCCCCTAAATTAAAAATTAAGCAAAGAGATTATTATAACTATGAAGAAATGATAGAAGTTTTTGAACTTTTAAAAAATTATGATATTAGATTTAGAACTGCAATATTTACTTTGTTTAATACAGGGTTTAGACGAGGCGAACTTGGTGGCTTGAAATGGAAAGATATAACTAAAAGAAAAATGCCCATTACTGAAAATGGTGTGAGAAAATTCCAAACTACTCATATTATTAGTATTAATCGTGAGCTTATGACCGTATCAAAGGAAATGCAAGAAGATCCTGATTTTTTGAAGAAATACGATATAATAGAACAAGTAACTGATTCATTGGTTGCTATTAAACCTAAAACTGATAAAAGTATTCGTAAAATTGTTGTTGTAGATGAGGTATATGATGCATTCATGGAATATAAAAAATATCAGATTGATAATGGTTTCAATCCAAGTGATGATGATTATATTTTTAGAACATTAGAATTAAATAGTGTTTGGCATCCTGATTATATAACTAGAGAATGGGCAAGATTTATAAAAGATAATAATTTAAAACCGATAACTGTCCACGACATAAGACATAGTCATGCAACTTATTTATTATCAATTGGAGTTCCACCACAAGATGTCGCTCGTAGACTTGGTCACTCTGAACCATCTACAACTTTAAGAATATATACTCATAGTAATTTAATACAAGATCAAAAAATAGTTAGTATGATGGCGAGTAACATTTATAATAATGATATTCCTGATGTAGAAGTTCAGCCATTAACTTTATTATCAATTTTAGCAAATGATCCTACACTTACTAATGAGGATGATTTGTTTAATACATTAGAGTGGTTTTTTCACGATAATATTACTCGTGATGATTTAGATAGTTATATGAATATGTGTAAGCAATATATATTGGATAGTAATCCAAATTTACAAATGTTTAATCAAGCTATTGAGAGTATTGATCCTGAATTAAAAGACAAACTACTTGGTGGCATTTTTGCCATTTTTGACAATAATCATGAACTTTCACTTAATCCTATAAGTGATATTACAAAATATAAAGATGAGAATATTAGTATATAATAATTCCCACAATTCGTTGGAATTGTGGGAGTTTTTTTAGTTTGTGGCTATTTTCAAGAATACTAGCAGTCCAAAAGACCTTTGTTGCACTTTTTAATGTTAATTGGTGGCACTTTTGGTGGCAAAAGTATTGTTTTTAATCAAATTATATCGTATAATATCAATATATGAATTGGCAGTTTGGCTTGGTTTTATGGGGATTTGCTATTTTATAACAGGAGTTTTCATATCCTCCAAAACTTTTGATGGGAGTTCGATTCTCTCCACCCCTGCCATTGTTGGAAATAATCCAAAAAATTGGATTTAACCTATATAAAAGCACGGAAAACGAATAATTTATCCGTGTTTTAATTTGCCATAAAATTGGAGGAAATTATGGTAAAAGATTATATAGAGTTAAAAAGAAATGAGAAATTTGAAAATAAAATAATGATAACTTGTGATTTTCATAATGCAAAGTATGAATTCGAGCAAGGAAAGATTATCAATTTAGATAAAGTTAATGTTAGTTTTATAGAGCCTCATAGATTTCATATTACATTAAATGGTAAGAAAATAATAGTATTATATTTTGATGAGAACAATATGTTTTTATATAATAGAGAAATGCCTATAAAGATGAAAGAACTTGATTTGATATTAACTGCTATGAAAGATGGTGTAGCATAATGTCAAAGAGTAAGTTAGGTATTTCTAGTTTTGATTTGAATATGAGATTTAAAGATAAAGAAGAAGCAATAAGATATGCTAAAAGATTAAAAGAATTTATTAGATATACTTGTAAGAAGAAAGCAAATAAAGGCTGGTCGGCAGAAGCAATAATTTGTGTTAGTAGCAACAAAGGTAATAGCACAATGGTATATTATGAACATAATGGCAAAGTTGGTAGACCTAGTAAAGTTATAGATAAATATTATAGTGTTAATGAAGATATAAAAGTTAAATGGCATTTACATATTTTATTAGTATCAAAGCCTATGTATTCTTTTAGAGAAGAAATAAAAAAATATATTGATAAGAATTGGAATGAATTAAAAATAGAAAAAGAGCCTTTTGACTATGGGAAAATAAAAGATAAAAGCAAAATATATAAGAAAGATACAAATATAAATAAAGCCGAATACTTTATAGACCAAGCAGATGAAGTATTATTTTGTAATTATAATTATACGGGCGAAGAAAGAATTCCAAAAGGTTATAGTCTAAAAGATTTATATAAGGCATATATGAAAGCAAGAACAGCATTAAAATATTGTAGAACTATTGGAACTAAAAAGAGATTAGAACTTGAAGATAACTATTATAAGATTAAAAACTTTTATTGGGATTTAACGAAAGACCAAGATAAAAAAGTTGTAGATAAGTTTATGAAACAAGTTCAATTAAATAAGATAGCAAGTAATTATGAAAGAATAAAAAATAATAAAGTACAGGAAAATGAAAGTTTAAAAATAAGATTTTGCGAAGAAGATAAAGGGTTTTGGTAATATGAATATTAAATATAGACTATCATATAATAAACATCAATAATAAAAAGATAATAATATTTATAATAGAATATATATAAATCATCTTAAAAGTATAGTTTAATCGGTATATAAAAGAGATAATATATTTAGAGTATTATTATATAGTTTGAATAAGTAAAGGTTGAAATATAGTGATTAAATCGGTAAATAAAGAAAAAAGCCTATATATGATTAGTCATTAAGACCATCTATATAGGCTTCTGCTTTGGCTTTGTTGATAGAAGAAAGTTTATTGATTTTAGTTAATAACATAAAGTCATCATCAGTTATGTTATTAGGTTTAATATCATTAGTAGGTATATCATATTTAGTTAAACCTAATAAATAGTCAATAGATGTATTATAATATTTAGCTAATGCAATTAACATATCAATATTAGGAAAGACCCTACCCGTTTCATAAGATGATATAGTTTCTTGGGTAGTTCCTAAATCCATAGCAACTTTAATTTGTTTTAATCCTAATTTCTTTCTTATAGTTTGTAAGTTATTTTGATTATTATATTTCATAAGTACCACCTAATATAATTTTAAAATTATTAGTTTTCAGTGATAGTAATAATAACTAATATTAATATGTGTAAAATCATATATTTTATGTTATAATGTAGTTATATGAAATAACTATAAGGAGCATAAAATATGGGTAGTAATGTTTTAGATATGGGGTTAATTGTTGATAAGTTAAAAGATAGAAGAAAAATATTTGTATCAGAAGCCGATTTTCAATTAGAACTTGCTTGGACTATTAAAGAAAAATATCCTAATGCGAAGATAAGATTAGAGTATTGTCCTACTTTTGATTTAAATATGCATATTGATATATTAGTTATTATAGATAATAAATGGTATCCTATTGAATTAAAGTATAAGACAAAAGGTTGTACTAAAGTTGTTGATGATGAAATATTTAATTTAAAAAATCATGGTGCAAAAGATGTCAATAGTTATTTATATTTAAAAGATATTATGAGAATTGAGAAAATAAGAAATAATGTTAAAGAGTTTGATACTGGGTATACAATGTTTATAACTAATGATATAAGTTATATAAAAAAGCCATTAAAAAAGAATTGTGTGTATAAGCAATTTTCATTAGAAGATAAAATAGTAAAAAGTGGTACAATGTTTTGGGAAAAGACAGCGAGTAAAGGAACTATGAAAAATTGTGAAGAACCTATTGTATTAAAAGATAGTTATAATATAAATTGGAAATATTATAGTAAGTTAGATAATGAGAATACTGGTACATTTATGTATATCGTTAATGAAATTAAAAATAATTAGTTAAATAAACGAGAAATACAAGTTATTTTAGTTAAGATAATAAAATAATGTTGAATTTATATTAAAAGTTAAATATGAGCGAAATAATCGGTAATAAACATAAGATATTAGTTATATATGTTATAATATTTTATGTATGAGGTGTTTGTTGTGAAGAAAATATTTGATATTGATAAATATAGTAGATATAAAGTTTTGTATAATGAAGCAGTAAATTACTTAAATAATATAAATCCAAATTTAGATTTGAATAAATATTTAAAAGTTGAAAAAAAGTTTAAATCAAAAAATGATATATTGTATGGGTTATTAGTATCATTACAAAATAGACAAATGTCATCAAATGTTATAGGTTTAGAAAAGGAAGAAAGAAAAAATATATTTAAGGAATTATTGTTTGATTATGATAGCAATAAAATATTAGAACATTATAATTGTGAAAGTTTATTAAATAAATTTGATAAGCAGTTTAATATTAAAAATATTGATAGCAAAAATAATTTGTGGAGATTATATGCTAAATCAGTTATATCAGCTTGTGAGTTTATAAATAGATTTAGTGATGTTAAAGATTTTGATAAGTTTGTTAGTATGTTTGATTATAATGAATTATCTTCTGCAGCATTACCTATGTTATTAGAAAGAGAAATAATTGGCTTAGGTTTTCCACTTGCTTGTGATTTTATAAAAGAACTTGGTTATGAGAAGTATCCAAAACCAGATGTACATATAAAAGATATATTTGTTGCATTTAATTTATGTGATAATAATGATTATTCGGCATATAAGGCAGTAATAGAAATGGCAAATATAGTTAATGAAACGCCATATAAAGTTGATAAAATCTTTTGGTTAATTGGCTCTGGGAACTTTTATTTAGATAATATAAATATCGGTAGAAAAAAAGAAATGTTTATAAATACTATTAAAGATAAAGACTATGATTAAGTATTAAAGATATGGAGTTGTTATTATGGCTAAATTAAATATAGTAAGTGGAAATATATTTGATTATTTAGATAATAAAGATTTAATAGTTAATAGTGCTAATCAATATATGATATATGGTAGCGGTGTATGTGGAGCAATATATAAAATGGCTGATAAAAATTTATTAGAACAATATTGCAAAGAACATTTTAAAGAAAATATGAATGTTAATGAAATTAGATTTACCCCTGGTTTTAATATAGGAATAGATATATTGCATATTTATTGTCCTAAATATTATGAATATAAAGATAGTAATATTGCAATAGATGATTTGTTATTTAGTTATTATAAAATAATAATGGAAGCAAAGAAAAATATGTATAAAAGTATTATTAGTGTAAGTTTAGGAACTGGGGTACATGGTTATAAGCATATTGATATAGCAAAGAAAGTTATAGATTTATTAAATTATTTAGTATTAAAAAATGATATTGATTTTACATTAGTATTGCCTAATGAAGAAATAAAAGAAATATATATAAATGCCTAAGCAAAAGGCATTTTTTAATGGTATAATATTACTTGGTGATGAAGATGAATAGTAAAAATATTACATTGTTTAATTATGTTTATAGTAATTCATTTGAGAATGAAAAAGATGATGATTTAAAATGGAATGAATTTAAAGAGATTTGTCAAAATAAAATGAATTATGTTCCATATGATTTTATAGAAGAAAATAATAGTTTAGTAACTTATAATAAAAAAGGAATGTGGGTTGATTTACTTGGTAATAAAGAAGCAATAGGAAAATTTGTAATACTAAACTTCTTGGGTCAAAAAGAATTTATAAATTATAAAGTAAATGAAATAAAATCAATTATAAGTAATTATGGTAATAAAGCATTTGATAATTTAGAAAATACATTTGAATATATGTGTAATGAAGCAATTAGAGAAATATTAATTGAATGTCGTAATAAAGATTTAATATTATTTGATAACAATATTTTTAAATATTTTGATGATAGATTAGGAATAATATTATTTGATAATATAGAGATAATAATTAGTAAAAAAGAAAATAATTTAAATGGAAATAACATTTATATAAATAATAGTGGTCAATTTGTTAATCAATTAGGAAATAATAATATGGCAAATATAAAAATTAATGATGAACAATTATTTGCATTATTGAATGATAAAATGGAAGCATTAAAAACTGAAATGCAAAATAAGAACTGTGAAGATAAAATAAAAGAATTAGAAGAAGCAATAAAAAATAAAGATAAAAAAAGTGCATTAGAAATAATATCTCAATTAGCAGGCATAGGTAGTTTTATTGCAACGGGAATATCAATGTTTTTATAGTATTTAAAAAAGTACACTTTATTGGAGATTTAATTTTATATGAAATTAAGTCTCTTTTTTATGTAATAAAGTCCCTATTTCTTTTTTTGGATATGTAAAAAGTTATTCATAACCTTTTTAAAGAAAAAGCCTTTTAAGAACGAAGAAAGTATCATATAATTATTCTTCATATGGTAAGGAGGTGGCATAAAATGGAAAGATTTGCGTTAAGAAAAATAGTATCTTCTGTATGTGATGATTATATTGATACTCTATTAACTGGGATTGAAGAAAATGAAGATGATTTCCCATATACTATTGCTTGTTCTAATTTTATTGATGAGTTAAAGAAGAAAAACATAATAGTAGATTTATATAAAACTTTTGATTGTGACATCATTGATAAGATATATAGAGAAACAAGCGATTATTTAGCAAGGTAGGTTTTATATTATGAAAAACAAAATATTTGGTTATGCAAGGGTTAGTAGCAAAGAACAAAATGAAGAAAGACAAATAGTAGCATTTAAAGATTATGGTATTGATGAAAGAGATATTTATATAGATAAACAAAGTGGAAAAGATTTTGATAGAGAGCAATATAGTATCTTAAAACATATATTAAGGGAAAATGATATTTTAGTTATTAAAAGTATTGATAGACTTGGAAGAAATTATAATATGATTATCGATGAGTGGAAAGATATTACAAATAATATTAAGGCTGATATTGTAGTTATAGACATGCCATTATTAGATACTACTAAAAATAAAGATTTATTAGGTACATTTATTAGTGATTTGATTTTACAAATTTTATCTTATGTTGCAGAGCAAGAAAGAACTTTTATTAAACAAAGACAAAAAGAAGGTATATCAACAGCAATGAATAAAGGAATTAAGTTTGGTAGACCAACAATAGAAAAACCACAAAATTATGATATTGTGGTTAGCAAATGGAAGAATAAAGAAATTAGGACAAAAGAAGCAATAGAACAACTAGGTCTTAAACCAAGTACATTTTATAATATGGTTAATAAATATTAGTTATATGGGTGTAATTCTTTATAGTTATTTATAAAATCCTTTAAAGGTACAATATTGCCAGTTCTTACATATTCTTTTACTTTTTCTTTATGTGTATCTTTGTATTCTTTAATGTAATTATCAGTTATATTGATATTCTTACATTTTCTTAAATTTCGTAAAAAGGATTGATGTTTTTTATTCAAATCAAGGTAATCATTCTTTTTTTTAAGGATTGTAGAAATTTGACTGCAAGATATAGATTTATTAGTATACTCATATTTTCTATTGCAATAACAATTATCTGTTTTATTAGTTATATAGTATTTTTCACATCTATTACATTTCTTTAAATAATATCTTTTTGTTGTAGAAAAAATACAATGTAATAAGCCTAATAAGAAATCAATATCGGTTTTATAGTAAATATTCTTTTGTAATATCATACAAAAATCATCATTATTCATATTTTTGTTATTAGAAATTTGAAATAATGGTGTTCTTTTAATTTGATATAAATTATTATCAGTAAAATCATCTTTAGTTAAATGGCTATTTATATTTCTTCCACTTCTTTGTACTGATATATCTATATCTTTTATGTTATCAAAGTTATTGTATTTATATTGTTCTTTAATAAGTGGCAATTCTATATTTGATGTGGCTAAAAAAGAATACCAAACAACACTATCAACATAACCGGAATTAAAACTATTAGCATAATTAAATAATCTATCTAATAATAATTGTTGTTCTTTGGTTAAAATATCAAAGGCAGTTTCAAAACCTAATTTATAATGCTTATTATTACTTTTAATACTTATTTCTTTGGTACTCATATTTTCAAATAATATAAATTCTTTACCATAATTCATTAACTATCATTCCTTTTAAGATATATGGAAAATGTAAATACAAAAACATTTTCAATGTTGATATCTAATATATCATAAAAATTTGCTAAACTCAATATGAAGAAAGGAGTTTTAGTGTATGAAAAGAAGAAATTCAAAAATGGTATTTGTACCACAAATATATGAAATCGAAGAAAAAATGCCTAAACCTTTAATTCCTATAAACTGGGAAGAAAGATATGGCAAAGATAATGTAAGATACGAAGAAGAACCTATTTATGATGAAAATGGTAACTATGTAAAAACAATTACTAATGTCTATGTCACAATGGAAAAAGTAATGGGATTTCGTATGTTTAAAAGAAAGGCAAAGTTAAAAGATGAAAATTATAAAAAACCTAAATTAAAAAAGTTATTTGAAACATCAGCAGATAAAAAAGATAATGAAGAAAAAACAAATAATGAACTATTAGAAATTTGTTAATGAAAGGAGTTTAATAATGGAAGAACAAAAGTTAGTTGCTATATATACAAGAGTTAGTACAACAGACCAGGCCCGAGAAGGACATTCATTAGAAGAACAAGAGAAAAGATTAAGAGCAATGTGTGAAGCAAATAATCATAAAGTCTATAAAGTATATACTGATGCTGGTATTAGTGGTAAGTCTACTGAAAATAGACCAGCATATCAACAAATGATGAAAGATATGAGAAAGGGAAAGTTTAATTTAATTATGGCTTTCAAAATGGATAGAATAAGTCGTAGTATAGTTGATTTTGAAACTTTCTTTAATGAAATTAAAAAGTATAATTGTGGTATTGAGTTTTTATGTGAAAAGATAGATACCAATGGTGCAGCAGGTATGATGTTTGCTCGTATATTAGGTATATTTGCTCAATTTGAAAGAGAACTAATAAAAGAAAGAACATTAGTTGGAGTTGAAAGTGCAGTTAATAAAGGTCATTTTGGCGGTAAGCCTCCTCTTGGTTATAAAACAAAGTTAGATGAAGATGGAAAGAAACTTAAAGAATGGATTATTAATGAAGATGAAGCAAAGATAGTTAAAGAAATATTTGAACTTTGTGCGAGTGGAAAAACATATTTTCAAATATCAAATATATTAAAAGAAAAGTATCCTAATGTAATATCATCAATAAAAAAAGATAAAGAAACAAATGAAGAAAAAATAACATATAGAAGTTGGACTGATAGTTCTATATCTTGTATATTGAATAATAAATGTTATATGGGTACTTATGAATATAGAAAAAGTTTAGATAATAAAGAAACCATAGAAATAGCAGATGTTGTTCCTAAAATAGTTTCCGAAGATTTATTTAATGACTGCCAAGATATGATATTTAGAAATGGTAGAAATTATTATAGGTCAAAAAGATATTTATTTATACAAAGATTAGTATGTCCTAAATGTGGAAGAATAATGGCTTGTAATGGTTGTAAAAATAAAATGAAGAAAGATTATCTTTATTATAAGTGCAAAGACTGTGGAACATATATTAGAGAAGAACTGATAGAAAAGGCACTTATGAGTGAGTTAAATAACTTATTAGAATTATCTAATTTGATTAGTGATAATTATTATATAACTGATAGTAAAATAGCAGAAGATTTTAATAATTGTAGATTAGATCATAGGTTAAGATTTGCAATAGATGAAAGTGTTATTAATGAAAAGAAAAAAGCATTAACTATAAATGATTTAAATGAAATATGGAATATTACATCTTATGAAACAAAATGTGATTTTATAGCAAAATATATTGATAAGATAACAATTAAAGAATATAAGACATCAAGAAATAAGATAACATCAGTTGAAATAACTGATTTAAAATTAAAGCAAAGTAAAGTTAATGAGTTATTAGATTTTAGTAATTCAAATATGATTGATAAAATAATTGGTAATGGTGTATATAAGGCTTCAATATCAACTATGAAGCATGAGAAAGATGCATTAGAATATATAGAGATATTAAAGAAAAAACATAAATTATCAGTATATGCATTATCGGAAGATTATGATTATTTTTTGGATGAAATGCTTTTTAAAGTAATTAAAGTTAAACCAAAAAGTGCTATTGAAAAAGAAAAAACTATATATTTATATTTAGATGAACCAACTAACTTAATGAAAAAAGTTAGAGAATGTTTTGAAATCTAAATTATAAATACATAGTATAGTTTTATTGATAAAATGAAAAAATAAATGGTAAATTAAAATTTGGAAACTCGTTCGTTTACCGTGCCATTTGTTATTTAACTCCAAATTTATTTTGGAGTTTTTATATAAAATAAAATCAGTTGTAAAAGAATGGTTAAGTAGTGACAATATTTCACGGAAACAACAAAATGTAGTATTGTCTTCATTAAGAGGATGTGATGGTCAGCCAAAATACGATTTATCAAAAAAAATTACACGTTAATTAAGAAGTGCTATTTTATATAATGCTGCTGCAAAGGATACTACTTTTATGCGAGATACAATGACATTAGAAGAAGTAAGAAAATTGGCAGAAGATAGTGATAAGTATCCAATCCATTACTACATGCATGCGTGTCATGCTTGTGAAATAATAGGATTTAAACACCCTGATAAAGAAATTAGAGAATGGTTTAATAAAGCATATTTAATTATGGTTGATGCGCTACATTTGAAACCTGAGACTGAAGAAGAATGTAATTACAGATTAAGAGATGGCGTAAATACTCTATTTACTGAAATAGAAGAAGATAAATAAACATAACAATCTTGGTATTAATGTATCAAGTTTTTTTATTAAAGAAAGTGCTATTGTGACAAATTATAGTCAAATTAGTTTTAAAAAGAATACAATGTAAACTGCATTATGATATATTAATATAAAGGAGATATTAAATGGATTTAAATTATTTACTTAAAATTCAAGAGAGATTAAATAATACTTGGAATAATCTTCCAAAGGAAGTACAGGAAGGAAAATATAGTTGCCCAGAAATTCAAGAATATAATGAAATAAAAAATATGTTTTTAGGAATGGGTAAAATGTATTATCAAGACCCAAGTTTAACATTTGAAGAATTACAACTTAGGTTACAAAATGACAAAGAGAAAAAACATTCTCGATAATTCTAATTAATAAGGGAGGAATGATTTTGTGAGTAAGATTCAAAAAATATTTGAAGATAGTTTATTTAAAATAAAAGTTGGTCTTATGATAAATGATGTTTCTTTTGAAGAATGGAAAAAAATATATAATATTTACTTAATTGTAAAAGATAGTGGCAAAATAAATTATGAAAGTATAAAAGAATTAGCAAACTGTTTGTTACAATCAACAGTGGAGTATAAAGATATTTTAGAACAATGTCAACATTTAAGATATAAGATTGCAATAAAAAGTTCATTAAATGAAAATGTTGATAATTCAAAAAAATTTAATAGATAAAAAAATAAATAAGTTTTAATTTGACTTATTTATTTTTTTGATTATCTTTTTTTAAATACATTTTATTTATTAATTTAACTTTTACACCTTTTTCTAAAGCAAAACATTTTTTTACTCCTTTAGGTAAATTCTTTTTATAAACCTTCATAAATTCCCTCCATATAAAATAATTTCTTGTATATTATAACATATTATATTAAATATTAGAAACAAAAATATTGGTTATCTTCTAAAAAATTGTTATAATTTAGTTAGTAAAGGTGTATTTAATATGATTAGTTTAGAAAATTTTGAAATTATTAATTTTGATAAGAATAATTTTAACCATATGGAAGTTTATAATGATTTAGATAAAGGAGAATCTAAATCTAATATGATTAGTTTAATTGGTGAAAGATTATTACTAAGTCGTAAAACTTCAGAGTTAGAATATCAAAATGCATATTTAATTAGTAAAAATAGTCAAATATTGGGATACTTGTATTTATCTTCAAAATCGATGGATCATATATACGTAGAATTATCTATATTAAAAAAATATCGAAAAAATAAAATAGGTAGTCAAGTATTAAATGAAGTTACTGATTACATATTTTTAAATAATAATGATTTAAAAGAAATAAGATTAAGTATTGATAAAAGCAACATTGGGAGCATGAAAGTAGCAATGAATGCTGGATATTTTTATGATGATGATGATTATCGAAATGAAAAGATAGATTTTACAAAAGATAACCCATATTATATTTCTAAAAAAAGATAATAATTATAGAATATATGTTTAAATTATATTTTTAAGAATTAAGGTGTATTATGAACAAAAAAAGATATAAAATTCAAAAATTAATAAAAATGGCTTATAAAGAAACTAAAAGAAGTTCATTGGCAATTTATTTAATAATGCGTTTTTTGGTAATTGTATGTATGATTTTACAAGTATTAAGAGGAGATTTAAATAATGCCTTATTATGTTTACTATCTTTATTCCTTTTATTTGCACCCTTATTTATTCAAAATAAATTTGAAATAACTTTACCAGATGGCTTAGAAATTGCTATATATTTATTTATATTCTCTGCCGAAATACTTGGAGAGATAAATAATTTTTATGGAATTATTCCTCACTGGGATACAATGTTACATACAATAAATGGTTTTTTAGCTACTGCAGTAGGTTTTTCACTTATTGAGTTATTAAATAAAAATAGTAAAGGACTTAATCTTTCACCATTTTATTTGTGTTTAGTAGCGTTTTGTTTTTCAATGACTATTGGAGTATTATGGGAATTCTTTGAATATGGTGCTGATAAATTCTTTAATCTAGATATGCAAAAAGATACTATAGTAAAAACAATATCTTCTGTAAATCTCAATCCAAATAATGAAAATAAAACAGTAATAATAAATAATATTGGTAGTACTGTTATATATGATATTTATGGAAATGTATTACAGACTATAAATGATGGATATCTTGATATAGGAATAAATGATACTATGAAAGATTTGTTTGTTAATTTTATTGGAGCATTAGTATTTAGTGTATTTGCTTTTTTCTCGTTAAAAAATAATAAAGATAATATTTTTATAAATAAATTTGTTCCTAAAAAAGAAAAAAGAAAACTAGCAATATCAGTTGAAAAGACATTGAAAAATTAATAAAGTTAAAAAGTATGAGTAAGAAAGAATTAGAAAATTTATTAAATACTAATATTTTAATTAGTTTAAAATACAGTTGTTAAAATTCTTTGGAGGTGGATAATGAATAAAGTTGTATTAATAACTGGTGCTTCTCGTGGTATCGGGGCATCAATTGCTAAAAAAATGGCATCTAAAAATTATAATATTGTAATTAATTATAATAATAGCAAGTTAAAGGCTTTAAAATTAAAAGAAGAAATTGAAAATCAATACCATGTTAAAGTATTGGTAATTAAAGCTGATGTTTCAAATGAAGATGAAGTAAAAAAAATGATTGATGAATCAATAAAAGAATTTGGAAAGTTAAATTGCTTAGTAAATAATGCTGGCCTTGCTATTGATACTTGTTTTGAAGATAAAACAGTTCAAAATTTTCAAAAAATTTTAAATACCAATTTAATTGGCCCTTTTTTAACAAGTAAATATGCATTTAAATATTTAGAAAAAGAAGAAAATAGTTCAATTATAAATATTTCATCAACAAATGGAATTGATACTATTTATTCAGAAAGTTTAGATTATGATGCATCAAAGGCTGGACTTATATCACTTACTAAAAATTTAGCTTTACAGTTTTCACCTAAAATTAGGGTTAATTCTGTAGCACCTGGATGGGTTAAAACAGATATGAATAATAATTTAGATCCAAACTTTGTAAAAGAAGAAGAGCGGAAAATATTATTAGAAAGATTTGCCAATCCAGAAGAAATAGCAAATGTTGTAGCTTTTTTAGCTAGTGATGAGGCAACTTATATTAACAGTGAAGTAATAAGAGTTGATGGTGGTTTTTATAGTTAGGATGAATAATATGAATATAGATAATTTAATAATCGAGTGTGAAAATAAACTTCAAAAAATGTATAAAGATATTGATAATAATGAATTTTTAAATAGTCAAAAGGTGTTAAATGCTTTTTGGAAATATAAAGTTAGTGAAGCATGCTTTAATTCAACAACAGGATATGGTTATGATGATTTAGGTAGAGAAACCATAGAAAAAATATTTGCAGAAGTTTTAGGTGGTGAAGATGCTTTAGTTCGTAATCAATTTATTTCTGGAAGTCATGCTTTAAATGTTTGTTTTTTTGCTCTTTTAAGACCTAATGATTTATTGTTAAGCATTACAGGAACACCATATGATACTTTACATGAAGTAATAGGAATTAAAGATAATCCTAGTTCATTAAAATCGTTTGGGATTAAGTATGATGAGATAGATTTAAAAGATAACGATTTTGATTATGAAAAAATAGAAGAATATATTAAAAATAATAAAGTTAAAGTAATTGAAATTCAAAGGAGTAAAGGTTATTCAACTAGAAAAAGTATAACAATTGATAAAGTTAAGAAAGTCACTTCCATAATAAAAAAAATAGATAAAGATATTATAATAATGGTTGATAATTGTTATTGTGAATTTGTTGAAAATATGACACCAATTGAAGTTGGTTGTGATATTATGGTAGGCTCTTTAATTAAAAATTTAGGAGCATCTATTACACCAAATGGTGCTTATATTGTCGGTAGAAAAGATTTAATTAAATTGGCTGCTGAAAGGTTAACCTTACCAGGAGAGGGTAAAGAGGTTGGACCAACTTTAGGAATCAATAAATCTATATTACAAGGATTATATTTTGCTCCAAGTGTTGTAGCAAGTAGTTTAAAAACAGCTTTATTAACTTCACTTGTTCTAGAAAAATTAAATTTTGAAGTTGAACCTAGATATAATGAGCCAAGAGCAGATATAGTGCAAAATATAATTTTTAATGATCGTGATAAATTAATAAAATATTGTCAAGGTATTCAGGCTGGAAGTCCAGTTGATTCATATGTCTTACCTCAACCGTGGGATATGCCTGGTTATTCAAATCAGGTTATTATGGCAGCAGGAACTTTTACGCAAGGTTCTTCAATTGAAATTTCTTGTGATGGACCTTTACGTGAACCATATATTGCTTATCAACAAGGTTCAGTAACATATAGCTATGGTAAACTAGCCTTAAAAAAAGCACTAGAATATTTATTAGAAAAGTAATGTTTGCATTTATACTCTTATTTTGCTAGAATATAAATGCGCTTTGGAGTTGATTAGATGAAAGAAGTCATTATTGATACTATATTGGATACAATTAAATTAATTCCGTTTTTGATTTTAACTTTTTATTTTATGGAATTATTAGAACATAAATTTTCTAAAAAAAGTAAAGAAATCATCAAAAAATCTACTAAGGCAGGACCTATTTATGGTAGTATTTTAGGAGTTATACCCCAATGTGGCTTTTCAGTAGCAGCTACAAATTTATATGTAACAAATATTATTACATTTGGTACTTTAATTGCTATTTATTTATCAACATCAGATGAAATGCTTCCAATTATGCTCTCTGAAAAAGTATCATTATTTTTAATATTTAAGGTTCTAATTATAAAAGTAGTAATAGGAATTATTTGTGGAGTAATAATAGATTTGATATTTAATAAAAAAAATCATAAACATGATCATGTTCATGAGTTATGTCAAGATTGCAATTGTGGATGTGAAGAAAATATTTTTAAATCTGTTTTAAAACACACCATAAATATCGTAGTATTTATATTATTAATTAATTTAATTTTTAATACATTATTTTATTTTATAGGAGAAGAAAAAATTGCAAGATTTATTTTAAAAAACTCTTTGTTTGCTCCTTTTTTTACAAGCTTAGTTGGATTAATACCAAATTGTGCTTCTAGTGTAATTATTACTGAGTTATATTTAAAAAGTGCTATTTCATTTGGAGCTTTAATTGCAGGGCTTTTAACAAATAGTGGAGTAGCTTTAGTAGTTTTATTTAAAGAAAATAAAAATATTAAAGAGAATTTAAAAATAATATTTACTATGTATTTTATAGGAGCATTAGTAGGTATAATTTTAAACATTTTAAAGATTTAATAACAAGTACTTTTTTATAAAGTATTTTTTTTATGTTTTGGGAAATAATAAAAATAGTGGAGGTGATAAAATGACTTCTAAAGAACTTTTATATTTAGAAGATGCTTTATCAAAAGAAAATTTTATTGTTGAAAAAATGAATATTATAATTTCTGAAATTAATTGTGAAGATTGCACAAAAGAATTAGAAAAAATTTTAAAGGTACATCAAAAAGATGCTAAAAAACTAGAAAAATTATTAATGGAGGAATAAAATATGGATGATAAAATATTATTAGAAGAATTGTTATGTTATGAAAAAAATTTATGTGATATTTATATGCATGGTACTATTGAATCATCAAATGAGAATATGTTTAATCAGTTTTTAGAAAATTTAAATGAAACATTAAATAATCAACATGAAGTTTATAAAATAATGGAGGAAGCTGGTTACTATAAAATAGAACAAGCAAAATGTGAAGATATAAAAAAAGCTCAACAAAAATTTCAAGCCAATTAACCATAATAATTGTATTTATTCTTATTCTTTGTTATAATTTCTTATAGGAGGAGTAAGAATGAAAAAATTAAAATTATTATTGGTAGGGTTAATTGCAATTGTATTATTACCATTAACAATTGGTGCTCAAAGTAATGAAAAAATTACTGTTCACATTTTTAGAGGTGAAGGTTGTGGATATTGTGCAGCAGCTTTATCTTTTTTCGAAGGTTTAGAAGATGAATATGGCCAGTATTACGAACTAGAAGAACATGAAGTTTGGTATGATGAAGATAATGCTAATTTAATGTCTAATGTTGCAGCTTATTTTAATGAAGAAGTAAGTGGTGTTCCATATATTATTATTGGAGATAAAACTTTTCAAGGTTATACTGAATCTTATAACGATGAAATAAAGAAAGCAATTAAAGAAGCTTATGAAAGCGGTAATTTTGAAGATAGAGTTAAACAAGTTCAATCTGGAAATACTACTACATCTAATAAATCAGATGATAGTAACGCTACAACAATTATTATTATAGCTGTAGCTTTAGTTGGATTTGTTGCATTATTCTATTTTGCAAGAGATAATCAAGTTGAAGAAGGCGAAGTTGAAAAAGAAGAAAAAGTAGTAGAAACAATTGTAGAAGAAGAAAAAAAATCTCCAGCTAAAAAAACTACTACAAAAAAAGCACCTGCAAAAAAATCATCTACAACAAAAACAACAACTAAAAAAACTCAAACTACAAAGAAAGCGCCAGCTAAAACAACAGCTAGTACTAAAAAATCAAGTAGTAAGACAACAAAAAAATCAGGAAAATAATTTATTCCTGATTTTTTATGTTTTAATTTGTTTTTAATAAATTATATAAATCAATAGCGGCACCAATAATCATCCAAACACCTACAATAGTCAAAACAATGTTTTGGAAGAATATTGTATAAAGACCCATTGCTATAACAATTACTGATTCAATAATATTTAAATTAGCAGTTTTTTTATCATAATTATATAAATTTGAAATTCCAATTAATTTAGTAACTCCAGTAGTTATTAGCCAAGCGCCAATAATAATGTTTAAAAAAGTTTCAATAATACCTGCTAAAACTATAATAAGTAATCCAATAGTGATAGATACAATACCATAATTAAGTTTAATTGAATCTTCTATTTTTAGTTCTTTTTTAATTTGAAAATATTTTATTATATTGTAAATTCCAAATCCGGCAATAATTGCACCAAGTATATAACAAGCATATATTATTATTGTATTAGAATTTGTTAAAAAAATTAATCCAACTATTCCCATCAAGATTGGAGAAATAAACTTTTTATTTCTATTAAACGAATCTTTAATATCTTGTTCTTTTTTAGCCTGTTTTTTTGATTTTGGTTTAATTAAATCAACTTTTTCATTATCTTTTTCTTTTGATTTCAAAATATCACATCCTTAATTATATTATATCTTCTATTTTAAAATAATCAATAGAATTATTGTAATAAATATGATACAATCCTGACTTTGACAGTTTTGAAAAAGCAAAAAGACTCGAACCCTTTATTTATA
>JAEDGC010000049.1 GCA_016297695.1 Bacilli bacterium | reverse complement strand
AATTACTAATTATTATTTTATAAAAATAGGACAAAATCACTAATTAGTCACAAATGTCAAATTATGTATTTATTTTTTATTGTTAAAAATTAATTTATAATGTATAATAAGTTATAGAATATGATTGGGGAATGTGATACATATGTTAAGAGAATTTGATTATGAAAATATGCCAGTAGCTGATATTGTTAATGAAATGATCATAGATGCTGTAAAAAGAGGAGCTTCAGATATTCATTTAGATCCTAGACCTGAATTTTTAATGATTAGAATTCGTATCGATGGTGAATTAGTTGATTATACTACTCTTCCTTTAGGTATTAAAAATCATGTCACTACCAAAATTAAAATTTTATCTGGTATGAATATAACAGAATCTAGACTTCCACAAGATGGTGCAATTAAAACCACTATTGAAGATAGAAGCTTAGATTTACGTGTATCTACTTTACCTACTGTTTATGGAGAAAAAGTTGTAATTCGTATTTTGGACTATTCAAGAAGTATGGAAGGCCTAGAAAATTTAGGATTTTCTGAAGAAAGCTTAGAAAAATTAAAAAAAATAATAGCAAGTCCAAATGGTATCGTTCTTGTTACTGGTGCTACTGGTAGTGGTAAATCAACTACTGTTTATGCTATACTTGAAAAACTAAATACAAAAGAAAGAAATATTATTACAGTTGAAGACCCAGTAGAAATGAAGATTGAAGGAATTAATCAAGTTCAAGCTATGAGTGAAATTGGACTTACTTTTGCCAATGCCTTAAGAAGTATTTTGCGTCAAGACCCTGATACAATTATGATTGGTGAAATTCGTGATGACGAAACGGCTCGTATAGCTATTCGTGCAGCTATCACTGGTCACTTAGTTTTATCTACAATTCATACTAATAATTCATTAAATACTATTGAACGTTTACTAGATATGGATGTTGAAAGATATTTATTAGGTTCTGCTCTTACTGGAATAGTTTCTCAAAGATTAACTAAAAAGCTATGTCCTAAATGTCGTACATCAAGATCTACAACACCATATGAAAAAGCTATATTTAAAAAAGCTTTAGGAATCGATGTTGATAATATATATGAACCTATTGGATGCGATGAATGTTATAAAGGATATAAAGGACGTATTGCTATTCAAGAAGTTTTAGCAGTAACCCAAGAAGTTAGAGATGCCATTTTAAGTAATATTAGAAAAGATAAATTAAGAGAAATAATCTATAAAAAAGGAAAAACAATTACTCTTTTACAAGATGGTTTAGAAAAAGTAATTAACGGTCTTACTTCATTTGATGAAGTACTACGTGTTATCGAAGTTGATAGCGATTTTGGTGAAGATGAACAAGATATCAAAGATGCAATCATGGGAAAATCACCTATAATATCTAATCAAATTGCCAATGAAAAAATAGAAACTTTAGATTTTTAAAGTTTCTATTTTTATTTATTTTACATTTTATTTAAATAATCTTTTAAATTCATTGCAATATTTTCAGGGATTATTTTCTTTAATTCTTCTATTTTTGCTTCTTTAATTTTTACAACACTACCATATTTTTTTATAAGTTCTTTTTTTCTTTTTTCACCAATTCCATCAATATTGTCTAATATAGAAGATATACTTCCTTTACTTCTAATCTGACGATGATAATTTATGGTAAATCTATGTACTTCATCTTGCATTCTAGTTAAATAATGAAAAACATTAGATGTTTTGTCAATTTTAATTTCTTCTAAAGTATCACCATCTATTAAATCATTAGTACGATGCTTATCATTTTTTCTAAGGCCACATATTTTAATATTTAAATTAAGTAATTGCATAATTTCTTTACATGCATTAATTTGATTAATACCACCATCAACAATTATTAAATCTGGTTTTTCAGATTTTTCTATAAGCATGCGATAATACCTTCGATATAAAACTTCTTTCATAGTATTATAATCATCATTCTTATCAATGCTTATTTTAAATTTACGATATTCTTTCTTTGCTGGAAGACCATTTTTAAATACGACCATTGCGCTTACTGAAAAATCACCAAATAAATTAGAATTATCAAATAAATCTATTCTATTTAAATTTTTTAATTTTAATATTTCTTTTAATTCATCATTAGCTTTTAAAGTACGTTGTTCATCTTTTTCAATTAATGTCATTTCATTTTCCAAATTAATTTTAGCATTCATAAATGCCATATTTAGTAAATCTTTTTTCTTGCCTTTTAATGGCGTTACTAATGTAGTTTTTAAAACACTACTAATTATTTCTTTATCAATTATTTCATCCACAAATATTTCTTTTGGTATTTCATGCTTATTATAAAATTTAATTATATAATTTTCTATTTCATCTTTTAATTCACCAACTATTGGGAATATATCAGTATGTCCACCAACTAATTTACCATTTCTAATAAAGAATATTTGCGTACTAACATATCCGTTATTTAGGTAATACCCTAAAACATCCCTATTAATTAAGTCATGTAATTCAACTTTTTGTTTAGAAAGAACTATTTCTACATAATCTAAGTCTTTTTTTAATTCAAGAGCCATTTCATAATTTAAATTCTGGCTACACTCTTCTATTTTCTTTAAGAGTCTATTTTTTAATATCGTATCATTCCCATTTAAAAATGATAATATTTCTTTTTCCATTTCTTCTAATTTTTTTATATCATAATCTTTAGTACAATATCCTATACATTGCCCTATATGATAATAAAGACAAACATCTTTTGGCATAGAATCACATTTTTTCAAAGGATAAATTCTATTTAAAAGATTTACTATTTTTCTAGCTGCATAAGCATTTGGATATGGGCCAAATAATTTTTTATTATCACTTTTCTTGATTTGTGTATATCTTGATACTTTAAGCTTAGGATATGGATTTTTTATGTATTCAATGTAAGGATAAGTTTTATCATCTTTAAGTAGTATGTTATATTTAGGATCATATTTTTTTATTAAATTAATTTCTATAATAAATGCTTCTAATTCACTACTTGCAACTATGTATGTAAAATCATGTACTTCATTTAGCATCATAGCAGTTTTACCTGTATGTTTTCCTCGAAAATAAGAAGATAAACGATTTTTTAAATCTTTTGCTTTACCAACATATATGATTACTCCATTGGAATTTTTCATTTGATATGACCCTGGTTTATGGGGAACTAAACTTAATTTTTCTTTAAACATATCCTTTTCACCAATGTTATTATACTACAAAATTTAAATTTCATTATTATTTTTTCTTTTTTAAAGAAAAATCATCATTTATTTTTTTAGCTTTAAATGTAAAATAATTACCATCACTATCCCACATATGATACTCAAATGTTTCTGAGTTAAAATAAATATGATTTAATTGTGGATGTAAAAAAAGATTTACAACAAATAGGATTTCTTCTTGATTTAGATAATTATTTCTACTTGCTATATATTGTAATAATTTTTTACTATCTATCTTTTCTGCATCATTCATAAATCTCACCATCTTATTATTCATAATTATATAATATTTTATGATTTTTTCATATTTTAATATAGATTTTTATCTTTTTATATACTTATTTTTCTTTAAATAGTATAATATTTTTAGGTGAAAAAATGAAATTATTAAATACTTATACTTATGAAATTAAAAAATCAAAATTTATAGCTTATTATTATGAAGTAAATTCAAAAGAAGAAGTTAATAGTATCTTAGAAAAAATAAAAAAAGAACATAAAAAAGCAAGACATATACCATATGCTTATAAAATTGGAACAATCGCTAAAAAGACAGATGATAAGGAACCAAATGGTACTGCAGGTACCCCTATTTATAACTTAATTGATATGAATCATTTAGATAATTGCTTACTCATTGTTGTAAGATATTTTGGTGGAATTAAATTAGGTGCTGGTGGTTTACTTCGAGCTTATAGCACGTCTGCTAAAGAAGTTATAAAAAATAGTTGATATTATTTTTTTATTTCATTAAGGTATTGATTTATTGGCCCTATCAATATTTTTTCAAATTTCATATTATTTTCCATGTATTTTTCAATAATATCAATAATTTCTTCAACTCTAATAAAACCTATCTCTTTATACCATTTTATATCTTCTTTTATTTCATATTCACTTACCTTTGTTTTTGCAAACACAATTGATAATGATCTTACAAAATACTCGTAAAGTACAGTTTTTTTGTTTTGATATGTTTTTGGTAACCCATTGTTTAATGATTCTTCATATAGTTTATTAATATTAATAATTCTACTGTAATATTTATCAATTATAGGGTTTATAAAAAAATGTAAATATTCATGATACATGCATACTATGGTATATTCATTTTTTTCTATAACATTACTTTTATCATACTTAATTCCTTTTACATAAGATATTGTTTTGTTATTGCTTGATGAAAAACCTCCATTGATTAAAAATGATATATTATTAATGAATTCAATATTTTTAGGCACATCAAATGCAGTAGAAAATTCTTTTTTTATAGTTTCAATATCAAATTTATAAATATTGTTGTATTGTTTTTCAATATTTTCAAAAAATAAATGATACTTTTTAAATATTTTTACAATCTTTTCATCTTCATATATTTTTTTTACTAATGTAGCAAAATCTGATAACTTCTTTTTTTTAAATACTTTCAATTTGCAATTATTATCAAAATTAAACTGCTCATCAAAAAATAAAAATAAATTGGTATAATAACCACAATCTTTAATATCACAAATAAAAGATACAAGTTCAGGATATTTTTGAATATTAATATTTTCAACCAATTCTTTGACATATAAAATATCTTGGTTCTCTACAAAATCAAGTTCTTCTTTATCTAAATCATTAGATAATTGCCTTACTGCTAAAACTAATGCTTCTATAAATTCTAGTCGTACATCAAAATGACTCATGTACCTCACTCCTAATTTTATTGTACTAAATTTTTTTGAAAAAGTCAGTATAATAAGGCATTTATCTATTACAATCACTCATATTCTTTATTCATTTTTTATCTAAATAGAATATTTTAGTATGAAATATCAAATTTTGATACTTCTATTGCCGGGCGAACACCAATGGTAATTCCATATGCAACAGGATAGTAAGAAACGACGCGATAGCGACCATGTACATACCACGCATTGTCAGTATAAAACGAATTAGTCGTTTCTAACCATTCACCATATATGCCTAATAAATCACTTGAATATTTCGTATTTTCCATTAAATATTTACATTTATTACTTAATTCTCCATCTGTGTAGACTGTCAATCCACAGCATAGTTCTATTTCTTGAGTAGTAAGTAATCTTGCAGCATATCCCTTATAACTAAATCCTAGCACACTTAATGTTCCTTTTTCATCGGTTATATCTCTTGTTGTCGATTTTAAACTAACATTGGTCCATTGATTTGTTGTCGGAAGTTGTGTTACTGCTGTTTGCGGTCCTAAATAACCAGAAGAATCAGTATTATACACATATGTCGTTGAATTATTTGGTTCTCCTCCACTTACATTATTATAGTAAATTAATACAGCTGTATTTGAATCTACAGTTATTCCATTTGTCATATCTGACACATAGTAAAATCTTTCAGTTGTTGCATCATATACTCCATCGCCATTTACATCACAATCAAAAGCATCTCCTGTAGCTAGTGTTCCACTTGTTCCTAGATTACCATAAGTGATAATATCTCCCAATGAATATCCATCTCCAGCACAGTAATCAGATGTTTGACTACAAATCTCTGTATGTAACAATGTAGCTCTTTCACATTTTTTTCTTTTATATGAATTTGCCATGTCATATAATTCATCTATTGCACCATTTACAGTATTTGAAGAACCACCACTATTTGTATTATCATAATATACACTACTACTTGCTAATTGTGTTGTTGCATATGTACTTATTATAATTGCTACTATTACTCCAAATATAAATCCTAATATATTATTTTTTACTATTTTAATTGTTTTTTTCAAATGAATTCACTCCCTACTAGTATATTCTATATTACCAGTATCCCCCCCCCCAGAAGGCTTTTGTCAATAGAAAAAATGACGATTTTCATCATTTTATCGTCATATTTTTTATAATATATTTAGATTATATTTTATTTTATAAATTCTTTAAGAGTTTCAATATCTTTAAAACCAACCGTTTGATTTTTTACCATGCCATTTTCAAATACAATTAATGTTGGTATACTCATTACACCATACCTTTGGGCTAATTCAGGATGCATATCTGTATTTACTTTTAAGACATCAATAAAATCTACGTTTTCTAATACATTTCCCATCATCTTACATGGGCCACACCAATCAGCATAGAAATCTACTAATATTTTTTTATTTGCTATAACTTCATCAAAGTTTTCATTTTCTAAATATTTAATCATTATTTTCACCATAACTTTCTATTAATTTTTCTGATCCTTTAATATTAATCTTTCCATTTTCTACTAATTTATTAGCATTTTCTGGAGTTATTATTTCATATTCTAATAATGTTTTTAGAGCTTCATAATCTTTATTATTTTTATTATCTAAATCTCTTATTTCATTAAATGCTTTATATGAATTCTTAAATCCAGTAGTAAAAGGTGTTTTACTTAATATTACATTAGTAAATTTACTATCTTTTAAAACCGTGTTTGAAAAACTAAATTGAGAAAAAATAAATAATATAATAAATATAAAGACATATGTTTCTAGAAAACCAACAATTATACCAATTAATTTTGAAGGTAATGTGAGAATAATAGAATGATCTACTATCTTACTAATAATTCCAGTTACTTTTAAAATAATGCTTAAAAGTACTGAAAGAATAGATAATATTATGAAAAAAGCAATTGCTTCATAAATTAAAATATTTATAACCGTTATTCCCTCAAAAATACCACCTAATTTAAAAAAAGGTAAATAAGTATACATTAAAACTGATAATGGATTTTTCAAATAATATGCAAGTACTATTATTAATATTGTACCTATCAAAGTAGCAAGTGTTTGAATTGCTCCTTTTTTAAATCCTAATATTGCACCCATAGCCAAAAATAGTAATATTACTACATCAATAACGTTTAAATTCATTTTATCATTTCCTTACTAAGTTAATTATAGTATAATTTTAGTGAAAATAAAAGAAATTTATGATAAAATATATTTGAAGGCAAGTGATAATATGACAATAGTATTTAAAGTTAGCGATAATGTACAAAAGAAAATGATAGAATTCTACAAAGATTCTTTTAGAGATAAGGTTCCACCTTATGCTATATTTCAGGCTCAAAGTGCAGATGTAATCATTACTTTGTATCAAAGTGGTAAAGCAATGTTTCAAGGTGTTTCTGCGGATATTGAGGCAAATATTTGGAAAGATCAAGAAATGCATTTGAATCAGCGTAATATTGATTTAGAAATTAAAAATAACGAAAAGAAAAAAAATTCAAAATATGAAGATAAAGAATCTTTTTTAAATATATCTGCCATTGGAAGTGATGAAGTTGGAACAGGAGATTATTTTGGTCCAATAGTTGTTACTGCTACATATGTTTCAAAAGACAAAATTTTATTTTTGAATGATTTAGGAGTAAAAGATTCAAAAGTTTTAACTGATGATAAAATCAAAAAAATAGCTCCTGAAATAATAAAAAATATTCCTTATTGTACATATACGTTAAATAATCAAGATTTTAATAAATATAATAAAATGGGATATAACATGAATAAAATAAAAGCAATTTTACATAATAAAGTTTTGTATAAAATGAAATCAACTACAAATGATCATTATGATAAAATTGTAGTTGATCAATTTGTATATCCTAAGAAGTATTTTGAACACTTAAAAGAAGCAACTAATAAAGTAACTGATATTACTTTTACTCCTAAAGCAGAAAACAAATGTTTAGCTGTAGCATGCGCATCAATAATTAGTAGATATATATTTTTAAATGAAATGGATAAATTATCTGATGCTATTCATATTCCTTTACCTAAAGGTTCTGGAGAAAATGCAGATGATATCGGAGTTGAAATTGTTCAAAAATATGGTATTGATAAATTAAATGATGTAGCAAAGGTTAATTTTAAAAATACCGATAAAATTAAAAATAAAATGGCATAAAAAAGCCATTTTTATTATGGATTAACTAATACATTTTAAGCAAATAAGTTTTTAATATAGTTGCTTTATCAAAATAAACTTTTTTCATTTGTGAATCACATTCATTTAGACATATTATATTATTTTCTAATTCATCGTATGTATATCTAAAACTATTTTTTAATAATTTATCTGTTTGCCATGCCTGTAATTTTAATTCTTTTGAAATACTTACTAAATCTCTTTTGTCATCATAAAGCGTTTTTATACAATGTATTAATCTATATTCTCTTGAAAGTAATGAAATCAATGATATTGGTTCTACTCTTAACAAAACTAATTCATCTAATAACTTAAAAGCTTTTTTTAAATCTTTATTTATGACAGCTTCAATAAACTTAAAATTATTATCATCAATATTATTAGATATTATATTTTTTACATCTAAAAAATTAATTTTACAAGGATTATTATAATAGGTTTCTAATTTCACTAACTCATTATATATCAAATCATAATTACTTAGGCAATTATTTATTATATAATTAATACTATCATTATCTATAGTATATCCATCTTTTTTTAATAACTCTCGTATTTTTATTATTAAATCATTATAGGATATTTTAGGTATTTCTATGTATTTATATTTTTCTTTAATTATTTTAGTAATTTTTTTTCTTGTATCACATTTATCATTATATGTAAAAATTATTACTGTATCCTCATTTGGATTTTCTAAATATTTTAAAAGTATTTCCATTTTTTTATCAGATACTTTATTACTTCCAAAAATAAATGAATTTTTTACTACAATTACTCTTTTATCACTAAACATAGATATATATTGTGCTTCAGTTAAAATATCTTCTAATTCTACTGTATTAAGATCAAAATATTCAACGTTTTTTTCTTTACTAATTAATTTATTAACTTCTTCATCAATTAATCTTATGCTCTCACCAGATATTAAATATATTTGCATAATATCACCTATTTAATTTTATCAAAATACTTAATTAAAGTCTATAAAACAAAATATCATTAAATATTGTATTTATTTAAGTTTTCTAATTTTTTCTTGTTCTAATAATTTTTGATATATCATCATAACAAAATCATCTTGTAAAGTTAGTCCACTTGAAATATTTTTAACATATTTACCATTACCTAGAGGTGAAAAAATAATACAATGAGACTTTTGTTTTCTATCTATAATTTCATCTAGTGGTTTTACACACCATAATTTAAAACAATCACCATTATATTCAATATTTAAATAACTAACAGATTTAAGACTTAATTTATCATCTGGATTAAAATAACAATCACTATACCAAACTAATTTGTTATCTTTTTTATAACTTTTTAATATTTCATTATTGTAAAAATCGTATTGTTGATTCATAAATATTCTTAATAATTCAAACAATTTTGTATTTTCTGTTATAGTTATTACATCATTACTATTAAACCACCATATGCATTCATCAGTTGAATAATCCATATACATTATCTCAAAGTTATTATTATCTAAAAAAGATATCTTACTACCATTTATTATTGTTTGCATATTTTCACCCATTTTCTAAATAAAATTTTTATTTATTTAATTTGTTTATTACTTTTGGCTAGTTTTAAGGCTTTTACTTTTAATTTTAAAAATTTATCATTTTCTTCATGACAAGCATATTCTAATTTTTTAAATAGATTAAACATATCAAACCTTATTCTATCATACCTACTTCTATCAGTATTTATTTCTACACAGAAATAATAATCATCCGTATTATTAATAAATTCTAATTTATACCCTGATTCTACAGGAATAATATTTAAATAATTATAAATAAAATCACCAGTAATTTGTTCCTCGTTAGCTGGGGCATCACTTTGCCAACTAAAATAACCTTTTTCAAATAATTCATTGTATCCTATAATGTCTTTTCTAAGATGTATTTCTTCTAACATATTATATATTAAATCGCATATTTCTTTATATTTACTTTTATCTATAATAAAAGTAACTTTTTTAACTATGTTCGGATAAGTATCTATACGAAATACTAAATCACAATTAAGTCCTTGATAAAAACATACTATTGCTTCTTCATTAATAAAATAATAATTATTTTCGCTACAATCAAAATTATCCTTTTTTACATTAAATATTTCCATAAAAATCACTTGTTATCTATTATAACACATAATCTAATTTTAAATTATTTTTATGCATATGACTATAATATAAGTATGATAATTAAGATTTTGCTAAAAAGGATTTCATCTATTAAATCCTTTTTTAAAAATACTTCCTTCATATAATTCATCACTATAATCAGTCCAATAATCAAAATCATTAACATCATTAGGTAATTCACTTATTTTTTTTATTAATTCATCCGTTAAATTTATTTTAGTTATTTTGCCTTGATTCATATCATACTCATATATATCAAAATTAATACCTGTTAACTGATATATACATTCTTTAACAATCATCATTCTTTTTAAATGGATGAATTTATTATTACATTTAACTTGAACTAATCCAACTACAGAATTAATTGGAATTGCTAAATTCACTTCATTCATAGTAGTGTGATTATTTTGCTTAATATAATCTGATAATTGTTCTATTGTATTATAATTTGCTTTATTTGCATTAAAATCACCTTTGGCATAACTTCCATTGCTACCACTATCAGAAATTGCCACATGCTGAACTAATGATAAATCCGAATTAACTAAAAAACCAGCATTTTTATAAGTGTGAACGCCAATATTAGGAATTAACAAAGTTGAAGAAACTGATTCGAAATCATTATTCATCATCATTGCAAATTCATTAGCCCATATTGAGCAGTCATATTTTATTGTTCCATTACTGTGATGTAAATTAGGTAAATTAACAGCTCTTATTATTAATTTATCTGAATTATATATATCTAAAACTATATCGTTCATTATTATCACATCCTATAAGGATTATATCACACTAATTATAATATTTAACTCTTTTAGTTGTGCTAAAATTAGTTCAGTACTTGTATTTATAAATTTTTTGATATTTTCTATTAAAAACAAAATCTTTATGCTCCTTTGTGTTTTCAATAATTATTGCTGTTTTATCAATAATTGTTCTAATGTTTTCCATTGAAATTTCATCAATAATATTTTCTAAGTAAGGTGTATCTTCATAAAATATAGATAAATCCATATTATATTCATCCAATAATTTTATATTCATATTAGTATAATCGTTATAAATATAAATACTTAACATATTTCCATTACATTTTACAATACTGCCGTCTATTTTTGTTATCATATTATTATCTTCATTATAAATCTCTGGTATAAAATACTTAAACCATAAATAGTCTGTATATAAATGAATAAAATATCCTAACACAAAATCATCATTCATGTGACTAATTAGTAAAAATGTCTCATTAATTATGTTTTATTAATTAGTAAAAA
>JAEDGC010000128.1 GCA_016297695.1 Bacilli bacterium | reverse complement strand
TTTACTAATTCTCTATATAAAAGACCTACAATGATAGTTACTAAAGTATAATATGTTTTATCTTCATCTGGAACTATTACATATAAAGCTGTAGGTTCTTTACCTAATATATCAAAATCAAAACTATTACTACTTGTTACATTTGCTACATTGATATCATCAAATAAAGCCATTTTCTCACCAAATACAGCTGTTATAGATTTAAATGTATTATCAGATGCACTTAATATTGAAGTTAAAGAATCCTTTGATTTACTACCATATTCTTTTTGCTCAATATACTTTTTAAAGTTCTTTAAATTCTTTTCTTCCATAGAACTATTTTGAAACTTTCTTATACTAGTCATAGTTATTTGATCTCGTCTAATATTTCCAGACTTATATTCTTCTAAAAAAAATCCAATCAATCCTTCTAATAAATTTTTAGCACTATTATTCCAGAACGGATCTTTACCTTGAACTTTTTCAATCATAATCATAGTTGATAATGATGTTATTAATCTATTTGTTTCAGCTAGTGCTGACATAGATAAATTATTATATTCTAATTTTTTATTCTTATCTGTTTCTTTCTTTGTTTTCTTTTCATATTCAATATACTTTTCATATTCTTTAATAATTGGTTCTAATATATTAAATTTATTTGATAATTCTGGATGTCTAAAATCTATAGTTAAAACATTATATCCATTTTTCTTAAACATTGATGAAGTTGTATTATAAATCTCTCCTTTAGGATCTGTTATAAATACACTTCTTTTATTTTTAGCTGTTGCTATAAAAGAACAAAATGGAATAACTGCTGTAACTGATTTACCAGATCCAGTAGAGCCTAAATATACATAATGTGGGGTTTCTTTATCTACCCACATATATTTCAAATCTTTACTAAATAAAATAGGCACACCAGCTTCTCTGATGTGTCCTATTCTTTCTTTAACAAAATATTTTTCTATCTCACTTTTACTAGAAAATCTTGCACTACCGTATTCATTATCACTTTTTATTTTATGCTTAGCCATCATTGGTTCTATATACATAAATCCAATTGTAAAAACTATTAGCACAACTAAAAGTATAATAATGTTAATACTCATTATCCTCCATATTATAATTCATACTCATCACTTAATTCCTTTTCTTTATCTAATTCATATTTCTTAATTTGAATAGAATAATTATTTGAATTATATTCTCCATTACACCATAATTCAAAACTATCATCTGATTCACTATAAATCCATTCACCATCATTATTTTTAAAATTAGGAGAATTTTCTTCTATAGCATTTAAGTTATCAAAATCAGAATCAGTTTTTGCATCTTTTACAGCTTGATTAAATATTTTCTTTGCTTCATTGATATCTGTTGCAACTCCATAAATTGAATAATCAATTTCATCATCAACTACAGCATTATTAGTAATTACATAAATATTATTTTCTTTTTCCTTTTCTAGTTTTTTAATATAATTATCTAATTTATTTAAAAAGTATCTCCCATCTCTACTCATTCTATCTTGATCCCAATAAAGATTATCCACATACTCTTTTATTTTTTCTAATTCTTCATTACTTATATACATTATTTATCACACTCCTTAATTTCATTAATTCTTTGAATTGAAATATCATAATATTTTTTATTTAATTCAATTCCTATATAGTTTCTTTTTTCTAATATAGATGCTACTGCTGTTGTTCCACTACCTAAAAAACAATCTAAAACTAAATCGCCTTCTTTAGAACTATTTCTAATTAAAGTTCTAATAATTGATAAAGGTTTTATTGTTGGATGAATCCATTTCTTTTTATCTTTTGAATTTATTGGTAAATAGAATACAGTTTTAGCATCTTCATAACATTGTGGATTACAATATCCACCTTTTCTAAAATAAAGACAATATTCTTTATCTGTCATATATTTGTTATTAAATAAAGGCATAGCATTTGTTTTATTCCAAACTAATATATCCATCTTACATTTATACTTATTTACAAAAAAATCTATATACGATGGTATTTGTTCTCCATTACACCATATATAGATATTAATTCTTTTCATCACTCTTACAAGTTCTTCTAAAATAGATTTATCATATTCATTTATTAAATTATCTCTTTGTAATTCTTCATTATATTTTTTTACTGCTTTTGCTAAACTATTTATTTCATCAGTTTTCTTTCTTATCTTGTATGGTGGATCAATAATAACTAAATCAACTGATTCACTTTCTATTGATTTAATCATTAAATTTGAATCACCATTATAAACCTGATTAATATCTAGTTTATGCAATAATAATTCTCCTTATCATTATCATTCCTCCAAACAAAAAAGAACTATTTAAAATAGTCCCTCATACAAATTGTAATTTGTTGCCCTCTTTATAATTTTGATATCCAATTATTTTATCATCA
>JAEDGC010000013.1 GCA_016297695.1 Bacilli bacterium | reverse complement strand
CAAATGAAGAATTTTTAGAAGCATTGTTTGATCCAGAAATAGAAGAAGAAATGATTCTAAATTCAGAAAAACATGTTGCAAGAGATGAAGGACATGCAGAAGGATTAGCAGAAGGATTAGCAGAAGGATTAGCTGAAGGATTGAAAGAAGCATCTATAAAAATTGCAAAAAGCTTACTTGATTCAGGTATGGATATAAAAGAAGTATCTAAACATACAAATTTGTCTATTGATGAAATTGAAAAATTAAATAATTAAAAATAAGCTAAAATCAAAACCACACTCTTTAGGTGTGGTTTTAATTTAGAAAAAAGAAAAAATCATTTTAAAAATGATCTTTTATAACCAAAATTGAATAGTATTTGCTATTTGTTGATAAATTACTGAATTATAATATTTTAAAGTATAGCTTAAATCTACAGGAATTAAGAAGTAATTATATAAAGTACTTGCTAAAAATAATATAATAAATACTAAATAAATATAATGTTTTACTTTTTCTGAAAAATTATTAATATTATTAAATAATGCAAATAGACATATAGAGGTAGATAAAAATAATAACCATGCGAAATCTAAGATATATCTTGGTAATATTCCAGCCATTTGAGTGTCAACAATAATTAAAATTATAGCTAGTATATTACACATAATAGAGAGTTTATATAAATTATTATTATTAATGAAATTTTTAAATTTTGGTACAAATAATCCAACTAATAAAATTAAATTACATGTAATTACACCACCAAATAACGGTTCAGAAATAGTTATTCCCATGTATTGGGTTTCAACTAAAATTTTATTAATAAATGGGAATACTAAAGATATATTTGGACTTTTAAATAACATATAATAAATACCTAAGAATATTCTATCAATATTAAATCCTCTTAAAGTCATATCATTAGTTGTAAGGTTATAATTAGCACCAAAATCAAAAGGTGAGTCAAATCTAATATAGTTATAATACATTAGCCCTAAACCTACAATAATAAATGGTATTAAAAATACAATTAAATATTTAAATTTATTTTTATCTTTTAAATAATCTTTAAATATATAAAAGCTTAACAATGTTCCAATTAATAACTGCGGTCTACAACCAGCAACTAGAGCCATTGACAAAGAACCTAAAAATACAAAATTTAAATTAAGATTCTTACTATTTGTTGATTTAATCCATAAATAAATAGCTAAAATACTAAAAAATATTGCACTGATAATTGGAACACTGTATAAATCTGGTCTTTTAGCAGCATATAGTAAAAAAGAACCATTTATAAATAACGTTGTAATAAGTAAAAAAGTTATAGTAGATATATTATTAAAATATTTCTTGCATAATTCTTTAAACAACAATAGAATTATTAATACAATAAATACTAAAAATAACAATATATAATCAGCATTTTTTAAATCATGATTAGTTAACATATAATAAGGATAATAAGCAATTAAAACTGGTGTTACACCAAAATATACATAATATTTATTATTATAAAAAGCATAATCCCATAAATATTTTTCATTATTTTCATTATGTAATTTTTCACGATAATTACTATCATATGGATTTTTAAGTTCCATTAAGGTTTTGCTAACATCATAGTCAATATCAACCCTTTTATTAGCAAAAGATTTAGCAAGTTCATTATATTCTAATTGATTCATACTATTTGGATTATTAAAGAAATTATTAATTCTTGTTAGATTATAAAATAAGAATATGTGAAATATAATAAAGATAAAAATAACTATAGAATTAAACATCTTATTTTTTTTATCTTTACTAAATAATTTATATTTATATAAAGAACAATTAGGTCTTATAAAATAAATAAAACTTATAAATAAAAATACTATAATAAATCTTAAAAATTTAAATTCAAATGGTTTTATTACATTAGCTTTAATTTCATTAATTTTTATTTCATTTTTAAATTTTAGAAAATTATTATCTTCATAATACTTAAATCTAATTTTTAACTTATGAGCATTGCCACTTAAATTTAATTTAACATATTTACTTCCTTTTATAGAATTAGTTATAGTTCTTGATGGAAGACGATAATAAATTTTATTTCCAGAATCTTTCACAAAAATTTTATATTCAACAACATTATCCAATGAATCTATATCTAAATATAAATTATTTATTTTTTTATAGATATTATCAATTACAATATAATTACTAGATGAAGTAATCTTATAAGTATTGTCATTAATTTTTTGTATACCATCATAACTTGATATAGATAGATTTGTTTCATCTTTAAAGGTAAGTGATTCAAAAAATCTAAAGTTAAAAATAAATATTTCTAAAAACAAACTTATTAGTAAAAATAATAATAACTTCTTTGTACAATCTTTTTTTAATATGCTTTTTAATAAACTCATAATAATCTCTCCAAAAGGTATTTTAACATATATTTCGTATTTCCAAAACTTTATTTTTAAGTTATAATAAAAATATGGTGATATTATGAGAAAAACAGGATATATAATTATTAATTATAATGATTTTAAAACTACTGAAAAATTAATTAATAATATCAAAGATTATAAAGTTATCGATGAAATTGTAGTAGTAGATAATAATTCCACAGATGATTCAAAGAATAAATTATCTAAAATAAAAGGAATAACTTTAATAGCTAATAAAGAAAATTATGGCTTTGCAAAAGCAATTAATATAGGTTGTAAATATTTAATAGATAAATATAAAGAATGCTATATATTTGTTTCTAATTCAGATATAAGAATAACACAAGAAAATGATTTAAAAGAATTACTTAAATGCTTTAAGATAAAAGATGTAGCATTAGTTGGACCGGTTATCAAAGAACCAGATGGCATTGTAAGAGGATGGAAGAGTACAACAGTATTAGAAGATATTTTGTTAAACATTCCTTTAATCAATAGGGTATACAGAAACAAACTTATTTCATATAAAGATGATTACTATAATACTTTATTATCATATGTAGATATGGTAAAAGGATGCTTTTTTTTAATAGATTCAAGAGCTTTAGAAAAAATAAATTTTTTTGATGAAAATACATTTTTATATTATGAAGAAAATATTTTAGCAAAAAAATTAAAAGTAAAAAAATATAAAACAGTAATAAATAATAAAGTAACTGTTTATCATGATCATGCTAAAACTATAAGTAAAAATGTTAATAATATAAATAGATATAAAATAACAAAACAAAGTATGATGTATTATGAAAAAAATTATAATGATGCTAATAACTTTGAATTATTTGTTTTAAATTTGTTAAATAATATTAATTTAATCTTTAAAAAAATTAGGAAAAGATGACAGTTATTTGAAATAACATAATTATTTTGCTATAATTATTTAAATAAGAAAGGTATACAAAATGTGTGGAATAGTTGGTTATGTTGGAAAAAAACATTGTATAGATAAAATAATTGAAGGATTAGAATCATTAGAATATAGAGGATATGATAGTGCTGGTATAGCTTATGTAAAAAATAAAAAAGTAATTTTAAAAAAAGCAAAAGGAAAAATAAATAAATTAAAAGAAAAAATAAATTATAATGAAGAAAGCTATTTAGGAATAGGTCATACTAGATGGGCAACTCATGGTAAACCTTGTAAAGAAAACTCTCATCCTCATAAAGTAGGAAAAATAACTTTAGTTCATAATGGTATAATTGAAAATTATGAAGAATTAAAAAAAGAATTAAGCGATTATGAGTTTTTATCAGATACAGATAGTGAAGTAGTAGCAGCATTAATTGATAAATTATATAAAAAAGATAATAATATGATTAATGTTTTAAATAAATTACAAGATTATTTAATTGGTAGTTATGCCCTTGGAATAATTGTTGATAATGATAAAAATTTATATGCTATAAGAAAAGATAGCCCTTTAATAATTGGGGTATCAAATGATGGCAATTTCATTGCTAGTGATGTTCCAGCTATATTAAAATACACTAATAAGTATTATTTAATGTTAAATAACGAATATGCTGTTTTAAATGAAGATAATGTAACATTTTATTTTGATAAAGAAAAACAAGTTAAAGAATTATTAGCATTTGATGGTAAAAAAGATGCAGCAATAAAAGAAAATTATGATCATTTTATGTTAAAAGAAATTTATGAACAGCCTAAAGTTATTATGGATACAATTAATGAATATCTTGATAATATTCAAACTTTAAATAAAAAATTTAAGGGATTTGAAAAATATACTGGTATAGATATAGTTGGTTGTGGTAGTGCTTATCATGTAGGTCTTGTTGGGGGAACATTAATTTCAAAATATGGTAATATACCTGTTAATTCATATATAGCAAGTGAATATCGTTATAATAATCATTTTTATTCTAAAAATCATTTAATTATTTTAATAAGTCAAAGTGGTGAAACTGCTGATACACTTGCAGCATTAAGAAAAGCAAATGATGATGGGATAGACACATTAGCAATCGTTAATACTGTTGGTTCATCTATTGCTAGAGAAGCAGGAAATGTAATTTATATTAAAGCTGGATTAGAAATATCTGTTGCAACGACTAAAGCATATACTTGTCAATTAGCTATATTAAGTTTGATTGCTTTATATTTAGGAATAAAGAATAATATTTTAGATGAAAATAAAATAGAAGAATATAAAAAAATAGGGGGATTAATCCAAAATATTTTAGGAAATGTTGATGAAGAAAAAAAGATTGCTAAGATTTTATCTAAATCAAAAGATGTTTTCTTTTTAGGTAGAAAAATAGATTATGCATCATGCCTAGAGGCTTCTTTAAAATTAAAAGAAGTAAGTTATATTCATTCTGAGGCATATGCTGCAGGTGAATTAAAACATGGTACAATAAGTTTGATTGAAGAAAATATACCTGTAATAAGCATAATTACAGATGATTCAATTAGATTAAAAACTTTATCTAATGTTAAAGAAGTATGTGCAAGAGGTGCGTATAGTATTATTATAAGTAATAAAGTATTTATAATAAATTAATATTAATTCCTAAGACATCAGAATTAATTGAATGCATTTTAGTTATAGTAAAATGTCAATTAATTGCATATTATACAGCTATGTATAAGGGATGCGATATTGATAAACCAAGAAATTTAGCAAAAAGTGTTACAGTAGAATAATTGTAATGCTTTTTTTTTTATGCTATAATTAATTAAGTGACTATGGAGGAAATTATATGGCTAAAGATAATGAAATAGCAATAAAAGTAGAAAATGTAACAAAATCATTTAAATTGTTTTATGATAAGCCAAGTACATTAAAAGAAAGATTGGTTTTTTGGAACAAGAAAAAAGCTGATTTACATACTGTATTAAAAGATATTAATTTAGAAATAAAAAAAGGTGAGACAGTAGCATTAATTGGTACTAATGGAAGTGGTAAATCAACACTTTTAAAATTAATGACGAAAATTATATATCCTACTAAGGGAAAAATAACAACTAATGGAAAATTAACATCATTATTAGAATTAGGTGCAGGATTTCATCCGGATTTTACAGGAAGAGAAAATATATATTTTAATGCTGCAATATTCGGTTTAACTAAACAAGAAATAGATTCTAGATTAAATGAAATAATTGAATTCTCAGAATTAGGTGAATTTATTGATTCTCCCGTAAGAACTTATTCATCAGGAATGTACATGAGACTTGCGTTTTCTGTAGCTATAAATGTAGATGCTGAAATACTTCTTATAGATGAAATATTAGCAGTAGGGGATCAACATTTCCAAGAAAAATGTTTTGCTAAACTAGAAGAATTAAAAAATAGTGGAATAACCATTGTAATAGTTACACATAGTTTAGGATCTGTAAAACAATTATGTAATCGTGCCGTATGGCTTTATGAAGGTAAAATAAGAATGGATGGAAATGATGATGAAGTCATTGAAGAATACATGAAGGTGTGTGGATAATATGTTTAAAGAATTATATAATTATCGTGAATTATTAAGAACTAATGTAAAAAAAGAAATAAGAGGAAAATATAAAGGATCTTTTCTAGGTGTGTTATGGTCATTTGTAAATCCATTATTAATGACTTTGGTATATGCAATAGTATTCCCATTTTTATTAAGAAGTACGACACCTCATTACGTAACTTATCTAGTAATAGGTATATTACCTTGGACTTGGTTTACTACAATTATTGCCCAAGGAACAACTACATTTTTATCAAACGCAGGTATTATAAAGAAAGTATATTTTCCTAGAGAAATACTTCCTATATCCGTTGTTACTAGTGGATTAATAAATTATTTAATATCATTATTAATCATAGCAATATTTTTAATTTGTTCTGGAATAGGTTTTAGTGGTTATATTTTATACTTACCATTAATTATTATAGTACAATATGTATTTTCATTAGCTTGTGTATTTTTAACAAGTTCTATAAATGTTTATGTAAGAGATGCTGAATACATAATAAATTTTTTGATTCAAATGTTATTTTATGCAACACCAATATTATTTACTTTAGATATGTTTCCTGCTAGATTCCAAAAATTCTTAGCATTTAATCCTATGGTTACAATAATAAATTCTTATAGAGATGCATTATTTTATCAAAATATGCCAAATTTAAAATCATTAGGAATTGTATTTCTTGCGTGTTTCGCATTTTTATGTGTAAGTTATAAGATATTTAAAAAATTAGAAAAAGGATTTGCAGAAGAATTATAATGAAATTAGCATGTGTTGTTGTTTGGTATAATCCGAGTAAAAAAGAAAAAGAAAATATAAAAACATATTTAAAATATGTAGATAAATTATATATTGTTGATAACAGTGAACATAAAAATGAATTTAGTAAAAATAAAAAAGTAAAATATATTTTTAATGGAGATAATTTAGGTATAGCTTCTGCATTAAATATTGGTGCCAAAGAAGCTATAGAGGACAAATTTGATTGGTTACTAACCATGGATCAAGATACATCATTTAAAAATGATGATGTAAAAAAAATATTTGAATTTATTCAAGAAAATGATATGAAAAATATTGGAATTGTTTCGCCATGGCATGATACAAAATTACATATAAAAAAGCCAAAAGAAAAAATAGATTATCCAATAGATGTTATGACATCAGGGAATTTTTTAAATCTAAAAATTTATCAAAAAATTGGTGGTTTTAAAGAAGAATATTTCATTGATGGAGTTGATATAGAATATTGTTTGAGATTGAAAAAATATAATTATAAAGTTATGAGATTAAATGATTATTCAATAAAACATAATTTAGGAAATATATGCTATAAGCACTTTTTTAAAAAAGAATTACTTTGTTTAAATCATAATTACTTAAGAGTTTATTATAGAGTAAGAAATTACAATTATATTAAACAAGAATATCAACAAGTTGCACCAGAATTTTGTAATATATTAGTAAAAATAAAAGCTCTTATTTGGTGTATAATTTTTTATGAAGATGATAAATTTAAAAAAATAAAAAGCATATATTATGCAAAAAAAGATTTCAAACATAATGTTTATGGGAAATATAATCATTAGGAGGTATGTTTATGGGAAAAATAGGATATTTAGCTGGTAAAACAATTTCTACAATAAAAGATGAAGGTTTTGTTGAATTAGCTAAAAAAACAAAAAGATACATATTTAAGGAAAATGAAAAAAAGATACAGCAAGTAAAAGATATTTTGTTTATAAATGGCTGCTATTTACCTCATCCATCAAGATATCGTGTGGATCATCAAATGGAACAATTAAATTCCAATAATATATCCTGTGATCAAGTTTTTTATGAAAATTTAACAATTGAATTAGAAAAGTATTATAGAGGATTTGTTTTCTTTAGATGTCCAATTACAGATACAGTAAAAGAATTTATTAATAAAGCAAAGACAAACAATAAAACCATTTTTTATGATATTGATGATTTAGTATTCGATAAAAAATATACTAAAACAATTAAGCATTTAGACACTTTATCTAAAGAAGAATTAGAACAATATTATGATGGTGTGAATAGAATGCAAGAAACATTAAAGCTTTGTGATTATGCAACAACAACTACCGAAGCTTTAGCTAATGAATTGAAAAAATATGTTAAAGAAGTATATATTAATAGAAATACAGCATCAGAAAGAATGTGTGAATTATCTTTAAAAGCTATAAAAAATATAGAAAAAGATAAGAATAAAATAATTTTAGGATATTTAAGTGGAAGTATAACACATAATGCTGATTTTGAAATGATTTTACCAGCAATTACTAAAATAATGAAAGAAAAAGAAAATGTTTATTTAAAAGTTGTTGGAGAATTAGATTTACCAGAAGAATTAAAACCTTTCAGTGATAGGGTAATAAAAGAAAAATTTGTTGACTGGCAAAAACTACCTAATATTATTAGGTCTTTAGATATTAATTTGGCACCTTTAGAAGATTCGTTATTTAATGAAGCTAAATCAGAAAATAAATGGTCAGAAGCAGCCTTAGTTAAAACCATAACAGTGGCTTCTAATGTTGGGGCATTTAAAGTAATTGAAGATAATGTTGATGGTGTATTATGCCAAAATAGCATTGATGATTGGTATAATAAACTTACTAAAATTATAGAAAATAGAGAAAAAAGAGAACTAATAGCAAATAATGCTTATAATAGAGTTCTAAAAAATTATGTTACAACTTATTCTGGGTATAATTATACAAAATTTATAAAATCAAAGCTTACTAAATCAATCGCTTTTGTCTTACCAACTACAAATATTAGTGGAGGAGTAAATGTTATAATAAAACATTGTAATATTTTAAAAAAACATGGTTATGATGTATTTATTATAACTATGGGCGATGATGATACTAATATTGTTAATAATGACGGAGAATTAGATGTTATTACTTCAGAACATTATAAAAAATATGATAAAGTTATATGTCATATAGATAAAATGGTTGCATCTTTATGGTCAACATTATATTATTGCTTAGATTATCGAAATGTAGATAAAATAGCATATTTAGTTCAAAATTATGAAACTAATTTTATGGAATATGGAAATTATTTGAAAGAAATAGCAAATTCTACATATTCTATAGATAAAATAGAATATTTAACAATATCAAAATGGTGTGAAGATTGGTTAATAAATGATTTTGAAAGAGAAGTAAAATATGCTCCAAATGGAATTAAACTTGAACAATTTCCTATTGTTGAAAGAAAGTTTAATGGTAAAATAAAAATATTAATTGAAGGCAATAGCGACGATTACTATAAAAATGTTGATGAAAGTTTTAAAATAGTAGAAAAACTTGATAAAGAAAAATATGAAATTAATTTCCTATCATATCAAGGTGAGCCTAAAAAGTGGTATTGTGTAGATAATTTCATGCACAAAGTTCCTTACGATGAAGTTGGAAAAGTTTATGGTTCGTGTGATATATTAATAAAATCAAGTATTTTAGAAAGTTTTTCGTATCCACCACTTGAAATGATGGCAACAGGTGGAATAGCAGTAGTTGCTCCAAATGAAGGAAATGTAGAATATTTAAAGAATGAAGATAATTGTTTATTATATGAACAAGGAAATATAGCTCAAGCTGTTGAACAAATAGAAAGAATAAGAAAAGATAAGGAACTTAGAGAAAAATTGATAAAAGGTGGTTTAAAAACTGCTAAATCAAGAGAATGGAAGAAAATAGAGAAAGAAATAGTTAATTTATATATTAATTTTTAAATGATATAATAATGTTATATAATTTTTAGTGGAAGTGATAATTATGAGAAAACATATATTTGAAATATTAAGTAATAAAAAAGAAAAAATTTTAGGATTAGGTTTTATTTTTTGGGTATTCTTAATAATTTATAGAATAGTGCCTATGACATATGATGGATGGGCAAGTAAATTTGCGTATGCTTCGACAGGCGGCATAATTAATTTTATTTATAATATTATAAATGTTTTGTATTTTACTTGTAACGGAAGAGTTATTTCAAATATAGTATGTGGAATATTTGAATCTTTTACTTCAGAAATTCCACTCGATATTTTTAATTCAATGACAATGGTAATTATATTTCACCTGCTTTATAAATTTTATGAAAAAGATTTAAAAGATAAAAAAATATTTATTTATGGAAGTTTGTTATTTACTGGGATAGTATTATTGATTTCAGATAATATGCGAATGGAAGTCTTATTTTATGCAAATATGGCATATACTGTTCCTATTCCATTGATAATACTTTATTATTATTTATGGAAAAAAGGTTTATCCAAAAAAAACAACCTGTATATATTTTTTCTATGTCTAATTGGCTTTTCCATTGGAATGTGGATGGAACATATAGCAGTTGGATTTGGGTTAACCATTTCATTGGGATCAATTGTTTTATTTCTAAAAAAATATAAAAAAAGATGGAAATTATTATTGCCAGCAGTGGTAACAGATCTAGGTGTAGTTTTAATGATGTTTGCGCCCGGATTGAACGCAAATAGAACTATTGTTAGTGAAACACCCTTATTAGAAGTTATTTTTTCAAATTTTAAAAATTTATATGTAGATATCATATCTCATAATTTATATTTGTTTTTAATAATATTTATATTTTTACTATTATTATCTTCTAAAAAAGAAAATAAAAAAATAATTGATTATATATTTATAATTATTTTAAGTGTTATTAATGTTTTATTTTTAGGAACTCTCATATACAGAACTTTTAATATTACATTACTAGAATTTACGAATTTATTATTCCCAAAAATAGCATATTTATTTAATATAAAAACTTGTCTCACTATGACATTTATGATTTTAGTATTAATCATTTATGGTATTTTTAATATAAAGAATATCGATAAAAAATGTTTATATTTATATTTATTAGGAGTTTGCTTATTATCTTTAACACCATTACTAATTACTCCAAATGCAGGTGCACGCATATCATCAATAGGATTCTTTATATTTGCATGCATAGCCATATTATTATTTTTTGAATTATCAAAAAATGAATTTAATATTAAATTAATAAAAGTATTAACTATAGTTTTAATAATACTTGCACTCGATAAAACAATTTTAATTGGAAGAAGAATTTACAATGTTAATATTAAAAGAGAAAGCATTATTAATAGTGTTATAAAAAAGCAAGAAATGAACGAATGGGACTATTCAAAATATGTATTTATCCCTATATACAAAACAGGTGATATGTTTAGAACTGGTGCAATTTGTCAAGATACAATTCATTATACGGCTTTTTTACAGGCTTATGGTTTGAATCCAAGAACTAATATTATTTTTTCAGATCATTATGTTTCTGCTATTAACGAAATTAGTATTAAAAACAATAAGTTACAAGTTGTTAATAATTTAAATAATGATGAGTTAATAAAGTATAAAATAACATATGGACAAGATTTAGTGTCATTCAATGAAATTACTGAAACTGATTGGACAAAAGATAATTTCAGTATTAAAGTCAAACATGGATATTATTTAATTGACATCGTATATAAGTATGACAAAAGTAGTTCAGAAATTTATGATCATTATGAAGTTTATGTGAATTAGGTGAAGTATGAAAAAAATTGAAGGAAAAGAATTAGAAAAAAATAGTATAATTGTTTTGTTTTTAACAATGTTAGGAAGCGCTATTAATTATTTGTGTCAAATTATAATGGGTAATTTTTTTACTATTAAAAATTATGGAATAGTGAATACTATTTTTTCACTAATTTTAATAATTTCAGTAATCGGTACAACTTCTTTTATGTTAATTTCTAAAAGATTGTCAAAAAAGAAAAATGAAAATTATAAAGTTTATAGATATGTTTTAAAATTAGTTAATTCCAGCGTTTTAATTATTACTATAATATTGATATGTTTATATCCTATTTTAAATAAAATGTTAGGGCATAATAATATTACTTTCATTTTGACATTATTGTGTGTGATGTCTAGCGTTTATCCGATATTATATCAAGGTGTGTATGCATCAGTAGGAGAATTTTTGAAATTAGGATTATTTACACTGATTATTCCTTTGATAAAATTTGTAGGAATTATGATTTTGAATTTTATTAATCTTAATAATAACATAGAATTATATTTTGTTATTGTTTTAATAATATTTGGAAATTTCATATCTTTGTTAATTGGAACTGCTTCATCTAGAAAGTATTTTAAAAAGATGAGTGTTGAAAATAATTATATTAATACCACTGTTAAAGTAGAGTATTTAAATATATTAATCATAAATTCATTATTAATGTTCTTGATGAACGTTGATGTATTATCACTTAGTTATTTTTATGATTCAAAGATTGTAGGGTTATATAGTTCGGTTTTGGTATTTGGCAAAATAGTTTATTATTTTGTATCTGCATTGGTAACCGTAATGTTACCTATGATAGCAAAAAATGATGATAAAAAAGAATATGCATATAAAATTTTATGTCAAACATTATTTTATACAACAATATTAACAGTAATATTATTAATTCCATTAAATGTCTTTGCCAAAGAGATTTTAAATATTATTTTTGGGAATAAATATGACAATGCTGTTAGCTATATGGTTTATTCAAGTTTAATATGTTTATCATATAGCCTAAATGTTATATTAGTAAATTATTTAGTAGGAATAAATAAAACAGATTTTACTAAATTATTATTTGCTATAGGTATTGTAATATTGATGATATGTCTATTAATTTTTAATGATGAACAATATATATCTTTGATAATAATAGCAATTATTAATTTTATTATTTTTATTATTAATTTTATTAAAATAAAACAAGAGGGTTTAAGGAGTATAAAAAATGAAGAAGTCAGAAGTTAATTTATCTATTATAATGCCATGTTATAATGAAGGTAAAAATATTTTTAAAAACATATATAAAACTATAAAAGTGATAGAAAAATTTGAAAAAAATTTTGAAATAATCTGTGTTAATGATGGAAGTAAAGATAATACTGAAAGTGAAATTATAAAAGCAACTAAAAAGGATAAAAGAATAAAATTAGTTTCGTATAAAAAAAATCAAGGTAAAGGGTATGCTTTAAAAATTGGAACAAAAGAGGCAATGGGGAATTTAATTGCATTTATTGATTCTGATTTGGAATTATCTCCAAGTTTTATTGAAAAATATATTAAGATTATGGAAATTCAAAAAGCTGATGTAGTAATAGCATCCAAGATGCATAAAGATTCAAATTTGAATTATCCTATTTTTAGGAAAATTTTAAGTATAGGATATTATTTAATTTTAAAAGTATTATTTAGATTGGAAGTAAAAGATACTCAAACAGGTTTAAAATTGTTTAAATCAAAGATTATTAAGGATACTATGTCAATTTTGACTACTAAAAGTTTTGCTTTTGATATAGAAATGTTGGTAATTATTAATAAATTTGGGTATAAAATAGTTGATGCACCTATTGATTTGAATTTTACAAGGAATCATACAATGGGAAGAATAAAAATTAATGATATTTTTAAAATGTTTTATGACACTTTAAAAATTTTTAAAAAATATTTTAGAAAAAAATTGTATATAGGAGATGATAATGTGAAAGAATTATTTTTCTTTATTGGAACAGAAGCTGAATTAATGAAAATGTATAACATTATATTAGAAGCTAAAAAAAGAAATTATATAGTACATATTGTTTCGAATGGTCAAAACAATATTGAAAATAGCAAATATTTAGAAATAATTGAGGAAAAAATAGATGTGGATTTAACAAAGTATATCCCAAAAAGAAAAGGGATGGCAAGTTATTTAAAATGGTTTATTAAAACTCGAAAATTAGGAATAAAAACTTTTAAAAAACTTTTAAAAAATAAAAATAAATCAAATTGTTTAATGTTTGTTCATGGAGATACTTTGTCAACATTAATGGGGGCAATGATAGCCAGAAAAAATAAATTGAAGTATGTGCATGTTGAAAGTGGTTTTAGATCTCACAATTGGTTTTCACCCTTCCCAGAAGAGATAGATAGATATTTTTCATCTAAAAAATCAATTATCAATTTTTGCCAAAATGAGGAAGCAACTAAATGTGCGGAAAAATATTTTAAAGGTAAAGCCGTTAATACTATTTATAATACAGGAATTGAAATCCTTTATTCAGCATTAGAAGAATGCAAGAAAGAGAAAATCCCTAAGATTATCGACGAAAAATATTTTTTGTTTACTTTACATAGACAAGAGAATTTATTAAATGGTAATTTTTTAAAAAATGTCGTTGAAAATATTTGTGAACTTTCAAAGAAAATGAAATGTGTATTTATATATCATGTTCAAACAAAAGAAGCACTGGAAAAGTTCGGATTATGGTCTGAAATTTCCAAAAATAAAAGAATTAAAATAATAGATAGACAAGATTATATTAATTTTATAAATATAGTTGACAAATCAGAGTTTGTTATAGGGGATGGATGTGGTAATCAACAAGAATTTTATTTTATGGGAAAACCATATTTAATATTAAGAACTAGAGTTGAAGATAATTCGGAAGGGTTGAATTGGAATGCAAAACCTTTTGAAAATAATTTTAAAAACATTATATATTTCTATGATGAATATAAGAAATATACAAAAAAACCTATAAAAATGGATATTCTTCCTAGTAAAATAGTATTGGATGAAATAGATTTGTATTTTAAAAATGCTTGTAAATAAAAAAATATATCGTATAATATTTAAAGAAAGATTGGTGAAAAAATGAATACAAATATTTCAAAATTATCATCTATTCATCCTACCGCTATTGTTTATCCAGATGTAACAATAAAGGATAATGTAGTAATAGGTCCTTATACAATCGTGTATCCAAATACGATTATTAAAGAAAATACTAATGTTGGACCTTATTGTATTATTGGTGAGCCCAAATTAGATTTTTATAGTAATAGAGAAAATTATGTTTTTGATACTACTATAATTGGTGAAAATTGTATTATAAGATCAAATAATATCATATATGAGGGTTCAAATTTAGGTGAGAATTTGAGTACGGGACATCATGTTACAATTAGAGAAGAAACTATTATAGGAAAAAATTGTTCTATTGGAACATTATCTGATATTCAAGGTAAAGTTAAAATAGGAAATTTTGTGCGTTTACATTCGAATGTTCATATTGGTCAATTAACTCAAATAAAAGATTATGCATGGATTTTTCCATATGTAGTTACTACTAATGATATGTATCCTCCTATGGACAAGTTACAAGGATGTACTATTGAAGAATATGCTATTGTAACTACTGGTAGCATATTATTACCAGGAGTTAATGTTGGAAAAAATTCTATGGTAGCTGCCGGATCAGTCGTTAGTAAAGATGTTAAAGAAGAAAGTTTAGTTATGGGTGTTCCTGCTAAAGAAAAAGGTTCAGTTAGAGATATACGTGACGAAGAAGGAAAAAATGTATATCCTTGGGTAGAAAATTTAACTGAATTTAGAGGATATCCTTGGCAAACTGAAAATCAAGAAAGGAAGATTTAATTATGTATAATTGTGGTTTATTAAAATTCAGGAAAATTACATCAAATTCTAATAAAGAATTCGGTGCTCTAACTCCAATAGAATTTCTGAATGAGATACCTTTTGATGTTAAAAGATTATACTATATTTATGATGTTAATTCTGAACAAATTAGAGGACAACATTCTCATAAAAAATTACATCAAGTATTAATTTGTTTGAATGGTTCAGTTGATGTTAAATTAATAAATCATTTTGGAGAAAAAGTATATACGTTAAATGATTCTTCGGAGGGGTTATATGTTGGCCCTGATAATTGGAGAGAAATGTATAATTTTAAAGAAGGAACGGTTCTTTTAGTTCTTGCATCTGAAAAATATGATGAGGATGATTATATAAGAGATTTTGATACTTTCTTAGAGTTTAATGAAAAAAAATATGGACGAAAATAAATAAACAAAAATATAAATGGAGGATTTTGGAATGGCGATAGGTATAGTAGGTAATGATACTGATAATAAATTAATTAATTATAAAAATGAAAATAAATACTATGATTGTAATGTTGATATTGATATAAATACGGTCAATGAATCACATGCTTTAATTTGTAAAAATGTAAAAAAAGAATCTTTAGTATTAGATGTTGGATGTTCTCAAGGCTTAATTGGTAAAATATTAAAAAAAGATTTAAATTGTAAAGTTCATGGTATAGAATTAGATAAAAAAGCAATCGAAATTGCTAAAGAAACACAATGTTATGAAGCTGTATATAAGGTGAATATAGTAGATAATGATTCAAAAGAATATATGGAATTTTTCAATAAAAAGTTGAAATTCGATTACATAATATTTGCCGATGTTTTGGAACATCTAATTTATCCAGATGAAGTATTATTAGAGTTTTCAAAATTATTAAATAAAGATGGAAAAATTCTTATTAGTTTACCTAATATAGCACATTATGATATTTTAAACGGCTTATTAAATGAAAATTTTAATTATTCAGATATGGGATTATTAGATAATACTCATTTAAGATTTTTTACTAAATATTCATTCGCACAATTTATTCATTCTATTAACGAAAAATATAATACAAATTTTGATTTAAAATACCTTGATCAAACAGTAATAAAGCCAGAATTCTACGGGAAATATCCTCATTTAGATAAAATAATTGAAAAAAATAATGACTATTTTATCCTTCAAAATATATTTGAAATAAAAATATCTGATAATTTTATTAATCTTAATAAATTATTGAAAGAAGAACATTTAAATATGTCACAAGAAATCAATAATGAATTTGATAATATGTTAAAACAAATAAATGAGTATAAAAATGAAATTAAAGATATTACCGAAGAATACAATGAAGTTAAAAATAAATGTAAAGAATTAGAAAAAAAGAATTTACAATTAAATCGAGATAATGATTCTTTAAATTATTTATACAATTTAACAATAAATAGCAAAAGTTGGAAAATTACTAAGCCTTTACGGACATTAAGAGATATAATTAAAGAAATAAAACTGAAGACTATTCCTAATGATTATAAAACATCTGTCTTATTTTTTGTTCATTCTTGGGTAAATGTTAATGATGTTAATTCTACTTTTATTGGAGGAACAACATTAAATGTTATAGATATTATTAATAATATAAAAAATGATGTTCATTGTTATGTTGTATCAGTTATTGAAAATCGTTATGTATTGATTGTTTTTGATAAAGATTGTCAAAAAATTTATGATTTAGGTATAAATGTAAATGTTTATAATTTTGAAAAATACGATTTTAATTTTTATTCTAAAATTAAAGAATTGATTTATTTTTTACAAATAGATATGATTCATATACATCACATAATAAATTTTCCATGTGATTTAAATCTAATAGCAAAAGATATAAAAACATTAATAACTTTACATGATTATACTTCTATATGTCCAAAATATTTTATGATAGATAATGAAGACAAAATATGTTTGAAACAATCTTCTGAAAAATGTATGAGATGTATGAATAACCAAATTAATGAATTAGAATTGCAAACACGTAATACAGCAATAAAAAATTTATTAATGAATTCAAATATGGTTATAGTACCTGATGAATCAGTTTTAAAAAATGTAGAAAAAATATATAAAATAAATAATTCTGTTGTTATTCCTCATGGTTTGAGTTTGAACACATTTGAAAAATTTGAGTATTCTAATCATAAGATTGACAAAAAACACATTAATATAGCTTTTGTAGGAAATATTGATGGTCATAAAGGAGGAGAATTAGTATATAATTTAATTTCGAATAATCCGCATGATAATATTTATTATCATTTATACGGTATGACTAATAATGAAAAGTTTAAATCTGATTTTGATAAATATACTTATCATGGTCCATATAAAAAAAGTGTGTTGCCTAAGAAACTAAATGAAGATAAAATAGATTTAGTATTATTTTTGAATAATTGTTTAGAGTCTTTTAGTTATGCTCTAAGTGAAGTAATTTATTCTCAAATCCCATGTGTTTCTTTCGATATTGGTGCTATTGGAAATAGAATCAAGAAAAATAATATAGGATGGGTTATAAAATATACTCAAAATCCAAAAGATATTAATAAAATATATAACGTTATTTTTAATGAAAAAGAATACAAAGAAAAAATCAAAAATTTAAAAAATTATAAAAATATTACTATCGAAGATATGGTAGAAAGTATAAGAAAATATTATAATACAGATAAGATATTAAAGAATAATTATTTAATAGAAAAATATCTTGAAAAATATCAAATAAAATATATATTATAAAATAGGAGGAAAAAAATGGTAGTATTTACTTCAATTTGTATGAACTATTTTCCTAAAGCTTTGACTTTAGGAAAATCATTAAAACAACATAATAAAGATGTTAAATTTTATATAATATTATTAGAAAGAGAAATTCCTGTAGATTTTCCGGAAGTAGAAGAAGGAATAATTGATAAAATTGTTTTAGCAAAAGACTTAGGATTTGATGACTTTGATAAATTTATTTTCAAACATTCTATTGTAGAAGCATCAACTTCAGTAAAAGGAAAAGCTTTAGTATATCTTTTAGAAAATGTTGATGATAAAGTCGTTTATATTGATCCAGATATTAAAGTTTACAAATCTTTAAAAGAATTGGATAAATTATTAGACGAACATGAAATAATTTTGACACCACATTTGACAATACCTGAAGCAAATGAAATTGATATACAAAATAATGAATTGTGTGCTCTTCAACATGGAGTATATAATTTAGGTTTTGTAGCAGTTAAAGCTGGAAAAGAAGGAATGAAATTTGCAAATTGGTGGAATGATAGACTAAATTTGTATTGCTATGATGATATTCCTATGGGAATTTTTACAGATCAGAGATGGTGTGATTTAGCTCCAGCATATTTTGATGTATATATATTAAAAAATCCAGGTTATAATATGGCACCATGGAATCTTTCGACGCGTAAATTATCTATGAAAAATGATAAAATTCTTGTAAATGATAAATATGAATTAGTATTTTTTCATTATTCTGGTTTTGATAGTGGTGCTAATGAAACCGTATTTAATTATTATATTAAAGATAAACAAAATTGTATTTATAAATTGCGTGATGAATATATCTCTGAAATGAACTCTAATGGTCAGGAACAATATGGTAGATATAAATGGTCATATAATAATTATTTTAATGGAGAATTGATTGATAAAAATGTTAGAATAAAATATAGGGATACTAAATATTTTCAAAAAATAGAGGTTAATCCATTTTCTTTAACTAACAATCATTTTTATGATTTATTGTTTGATGCACCAATAGTTGATAATCCAAGTTTCTTTAGAAAAATCATTAGAAAAATTATTCCGTTTAAATTAAGAAAATTTTTAAAAAACATTTTAAAATGATAGGACTGATTATATGAAAAATATTCCTTTTGCAGAATTTAATACATTACACGAAGAAATCAAAGAAGAAATGTATGAAGCATTTGAAAGAGTATATAATGCAGGTTGGTTTATTAATGGAATCAATGTAGAAAGTTTTGAAAAAAACTTTGCAAATTATTGTAATAGTAAATATTGTATTGGTTGCGGAAATGGGCTAGAAGCAATTGAATTAATACTTAGAGGGTACTGCATTGGTAAAGGTGATGAAGTAATAGTTTGTTCACATACGTTTATAGCTAGTGCTTTAGCTATTTCTAAAGCAGGTGCTATACCAGTTCTTGTAGAACCAGAAATGAATTATTATTTAATAGATCCATCTAAAATAGAAGAAAAAATAACAGATAAAACTAAAGCTATTATTACAGTTCAATTATATGGACAAACATGTAATATGGATGAAATTAATGATATTGCTAAAAAATATAATTTGAAAGTTATTGAAGATGCAGCACAAGCTCATGGTGCTACATATAAAGGTAAAAGAGTAGGTTCCTTAGCTGATGCTGCAGCTTTTAGTTTCTATCCTGGTAAAAACCTAGGTGCTTTAGGCGATGCTGGTGCTGTTGTAACAAATGATGAAGATTTAGCGAAAAAAGTTAGAGAATATGCTAATTACGGTTCAACTATAAAATATCATCATAATATTAAAGGGACAAATTCTAGATTAGATGAATTACAATCTGCTTTTTTAAATATTAAATTACAAAAATTGGATAAAACAAATGAATATAGAAGAAAAATAGCAAGAAAATATTTAGAAGGTATAAAAAATGAATTAATTTTACTTCCTAAAGTGGCAGAATACAATGAACATGTATGGCATTTGTTTGTAATTAGAACCCAACAAAGAGAATTATTACAAGAATATTTAAAACAAAAAGGTATAAGTACAGTAATACATTATCCAATTCCAATACATAAACAAATTGCATATAGTGAATATAGTGATTTAAGTTTACCTAATGCAGAAGAATTAGGAAATACCGTATTAAGTTTACCATTATATTACGGAATGTCAAATGAAGAAATAGAATACGTTATAGATGTTTTAAATGAGTATCAATTAAAAAAATAATTTATTAAAATATTTAATAGATTATTTTTTTGTGTTATAATTTTTTTAGAAAATATAAGAAAGCTGAGTGTATTAAATGAAATTAAAAAAAATAAAAGAATTTATATTAAGTAACAAGGTATATATATTAATATCTTTGATTTTAATGATTGTTAATATATTTTATTGTTTTAGTTTTGGAAACATTAATTTTTTAAATAGATTAGTATGTTTAGGATTATCAATTTTTTTAGAAATATTATTTATTATATTATTATATTTTTTTGAAAAAAAGAAATTGAAAATAGAAAATAAATTTTTAATTATATATATTATAATTGGTATTCTTTATATGACTGCTATCCCTATGAGTAGAATTCCAGATGAATATAATCATTTTTTGAGAACATATGAGATTTCTAATGGTAATATATTATCAAAACAAGATAAAAAGACTAAAAATGGTGGAAATGAAATGCCATCAAATATAAATGTTATTGAAACTTTAAAGTATGAGGATGTTAAAGACAATTTTGAGGTTACGCCAAATAAAGATAAAACGTTTGTTGGATTTTCAAATACTGCTTTGTATTCTCCAATTAGTTATGGCCCACAAGTAATAGGAGTTTTAATAGGGAAGTTATTTAATACTTCATTACTTGTACAAGCTTATTTAGGGCGATTAATGAATTTTATTGTTTTTTTAACAGTTATGTATTTTTCGATTAAATATATGCCAATTAAAAAGGAATTATTATTATTTATAAGTTTTTTACCAATTACAATACAAGAAGCAGTTTCTTTATCTCCGGATGCCTTAACAATTTCTTCTGCAAGTGCACTAGTTTCTTTTGTAATATATATGAAATATGAGAAAAAAAGTAAAATGAGTAAGATTAATTATATTACAATGACGGTTTTACCAATTGTATTAGCTATGTGTAAAATAGTTTATTTACCTTTATGTTTATTATTATTTTTAATTCCTAAAGAAAGGTTTGGTAGTTTAAAGAAGAAAAATATTATAGTTTTAACACTGGCAGTTATAGTAGTATTTTTAAATTTATTTTGGACAAGTAAAGCTTCAATTTTCTTAGACGCAAATTTACACGGAAGTAATTCTTCAAAACAAATCGATTTTATTATTAATAATCCTTTAAAGTATTCAATGATAATTTTTAGAACTTTTGATTATTATGGAGACTTTCATTTGTTTAATATGATGGGAAGATATCTATCATATTTAGATGTTAATGTTTTTCCACCTTATATTTATTTAAGTATTATTATATTAATATTGTTAATTTTCACTAACGAAAAGAAACTAAAAAAAGTTGATAATCGTGATAAATATTTGATGTTATTTTGTGTTATATCAACAATATTATTGATATTTACTTCTATTTATATTCAATGGTCAAGTTATATGTTAGAATATGTTGATGGTGTACAAGGAAGATATTATATACCTGTAATAATTTTGTTAGGAATTATTATGTCGAATTTGATTGATATAAAAAATAATGTAGATTTTTCAAATAAATGTTTTTTAATATTCTTAATATTTGAAAATATTTCAGCATTAATTGCATTATATATGAAGTTTATTTAGTGAGGTTTAAATGAAAAAAAGAAGTTTAAAAAAAATAATAAATATAACATTGATTGTATTAGTGTTATTACTAACTTTTTATAGAGTTTATTTAGCTTGTAAAATACCTTTGTATGCTCAAGGTGGAGCTGATTTAGATGATTACTTGTTAGTAAAATATGCTATTAAAATGATTAACTTTAAATGGCTTGGTGCTTTTGATTCTTTAACACTTGTTAAGGGAGCATCTTTTTCATTATTTTTAGCAATTGGTTATTACTTAAACATACCATATTCTATATTTTTAATATTATGCTATATTGCTGCAATTATAATGCTTGTATTTGCTTTAAAAAAATATATGAGCAATAAATATTTATTGTCATTATTATATATAATATTATTATTTTCACCTGTTATGTTTCATATTGAGAACACTCAAAAAATATATCGTGGTGGACTAATAGTTACCTTTGTAGTATTTGTAATAGCATCAATTATAAATTTGTATTCTAATAGGAACGAAAGAATTAAAAAGTTAGTGATTTGGTCTATTATATCTTCTTTATGTTTATCATTTTTTTGGTTTATAAAAGAAGATTCAATATGGATTATTCCATTTGTATGTGGAGCTATATTATTATCTATAATTTGGTTAATAATAAATAGAAAAAGTGTTATAAGAATTAAAACAAGAATTTTTTTAACATTATTACCAATAGTATTTTTAGTAATGACTAATGTAATTTATTGTTCATTAAATTATTTTATCTATGGTGAATACACTGTGACTGATAGATCAGGTACATATTACAAAGAAGTATTAAATGATTTATTAAGAATCAAAAATAAAAAGATTGATGAAATATGGATTACTAAAGATACAATATATAAAGCAATGAAAGAAAGCCCTACATTTGCTAAATCAAAAGAACAAATCGATGAAATGTATGAAAATTCATGGGCTTTAGTTGATGGTGAAATTAGAGGAGACATAATATTCTGGACGTTAAGAGACGCTTTTGATAAGGCTGGAGTTTATAAAGATGGTGGAAAAAAAGCTAATGAATATTATAAAAAAATAGATAAAGAATTGGATAAAGCCTTTGCTAATAAGAAGTTTGAGGAAGAAGATGCATTTTATTTATCAAAAAATAGTAAGGGAATAACAAAAGAAGATTTAAAGTATTTTAAAGAAAATGTTCCAAAAGAATTTGAAATATTAATTGATTATAGTGAAAATGAAATCGGAGTTTATGAAGCCAACGGACCTATAGAACATATAGTAGTAATGGATTATGTTACTAATTCTAAAATTATATGGCCTAATACAGAATTGAATCCTGAAATAACTGCTATTAGAAATGAATATGAAAGATATGTTAACCAGGCAAAGAATATAGTAAAAATATACCAATGGATTGGTAAAAGATACATGTATATATCATTAATTGGTTTGATGTATTTATTAATTAAAACAATTATTGGATTATTTAAAAAGAATTATGATAATTTATCAATATGTTTAATTTCTTTAGGATTAATAGTTTCAACAACGATAATGTTTATTGGCGTTTCATGGTTTGTCAGTTGGTTTGGATGGACAAAATTCAAATATATGTATAATTATTCATGTGGAATTATTCCATTACTGCAAATTATTAAATTTATTGGTGTATATTACATATGTAGTTTAGTATATATTTGTTTCAATAAAGTAAAAAAAGTAGTATAATATAATTTATAGGAGTAAGTTTATGAAAAAAGAAGAAAGTAAAAAAATAGCAATATTAATACCATGCTATAATGAATCAAAAACAATAGAAAAAGTAGTAAAGGATTATAAAAAAGCATTACCTGATTCAGATATTTATGTGTATGATAATAATTCTAAAGATCATACAGATGAAATAGCTAAAAAAGCTGGTGCAATCGTTAGATATGAATATCGTCAAGGTAAAGGTAATGTTATTAGAACTATGTTTAGGGATATAGATGCTGATTGTTATCTTATGATTGATGGAGATGATACATATCCAGCTGAAAATGCTAAAGAGATGTGTGATTTAGTTTTATCTGGTAAAGCTGATATGGTAATAGGGGATAGGTTATCATCAACATATTTTACAGAAAATAAAAGACCATTTCATAACTTTGGAAATAGGATAGTAAGATTATTAATTAATAAATTATTTAATAATAACATAAAAGATATAATGACAGGATATAGAGCATTTAGTTATGATTTTGTTAAAGGATTTCCAGTATTATCAAAAGGATTTGAAATAGAAACAGAAATGACTATTCATGCTGTTGATAAGAATTATAAATTAGTAGAAATTCCAGTAACATATCGTGATAGACCAGAAGGCTCTGTATCTAAATTAAATACTTATAGTGATGGAATGAAAGTATTAAAAACTATAGCAACATTATTTAAAGAGTATAAACCAATGGGATTTTTTGGAATTATAAGTATCATATTAACAATAATTTCATTAATATTTTTAATACCACCATTTGCGGGATATTTTGCAACTGGAGAAGTAGCTAAATTTCCATCTTTAATAGTAGGATGTTTTATACTACTTACAGCAATTCTTTCATTAATGTGTGGCATAATATTACAAGTTATAGTAAAAAAAGATAGACAACAATATGAACTTATTATGAATGAATTGAAGAACACTAGAAAATAGTGTTTTTTTTGAATATGTAGGGTAATATATATTATATAGTGAAATATAATGATAAATTAAATATGATATACATATAATATAATAAAAAACAATAATAATTATAGTATAATTTAATTGTGAAGGAGATGATTATATTATGGCAAGTTTAATGACTTCTATAAATGTAAATGTTGATGCTCAAGTAAAAAAAGAAGCTACTAGTATACTAAAAGATTTAGGTTTAAATATGTCTACCGCTATAAATATGTTTTTGACACAAGTTGTAAAAAGAGATGGTATACCATTTGAAATAGTAAATTCAAAACCTAGTAAAGATATGTTGGCAGCAGTAAAAGAAATAGAAGAAATGATAAAAGATTCTAAAAAATATCCCCGTTATAATAATAGAGAAGATTTAGAAAAATCTTTATCTAATGATTAAATATAAATATGAAGTAGTATATTCAAATCAATTTAAAAAAAGTTTAAAGAAAATTTTAAAACAGGGGAAAAAGTTGAATAAATTTAATAAATACTGGTAGTCATAGTGAATTATTAAATAAATAATCCATTAATTTTAAAAAAAATAAATACAAAAAGACAAGTACTTCAAAGTTAGTACTTTTTTTATTTCAACTTTATAGTAATTATTTATTTGTTTTGTTATACTATATTTAGGTGATACCATGGATTTTATAATACCACTTTTGTATTTTATATGTTTTAATGGAGAGTTAGTTATTTTACTAAAAAAAAGTTTTAGTAAATGTTTACCATTAACATTTATGTTGACAGCATTTAGTTTATTTTTTAGTCAAATAATTTTTAAAACATTTTCTATTGGAATTATTGCAAATATTTTATTTGCTTTATTATTTTTGTTTACATTAGGTATTAAAGTAATAAAAAAATCTTCATTAGAAGAAGAAAAAAAATTATTTTTATGTAATGGTTTATATATTTTTATATTACTTTATATTGGACTATTTATATTTGATTTTAAAAGAGAATTTTCTATGTGGGATGAATTTTCTCATTGGGGTGTAATGGTTAAAGAAATGTTTAGATTAGATCAATTTTATAGTATTAATTTATCTACATTAATGGTTCATAAGGATTATCCTCCAATTTTACAATTATATGAATTATTTTATTTAAAAATAGCTGGAGGATATAATGAAATTTATCTTATTAGAGCTTTACATTTATTTGAATTTAGTTTACTTATTCCTTTTATTTCTAAAGATGAAGATAAAAGTAAATTAAGAATTTTAAAATCGATTATTTTTATTGTTATTACTTATTTATTAATTTTATTATTTGATTGTCACGGAGTAATTAATACAATTTATACTGATTATTTTATGGCTTTATTAACTGCCTACTTATTAGGTATTATAATAACGGAAAAAAATATTACATCAAGTTTTAATTTGTTTATAATGTTTGTAGGTTTATCATTTTTACTTTTAACAAAACAAATGGGATTACCATTGTATTTAATGATTATATATTTTTTTGTAAGTTCAATTATTTTTAATAGAATCAATACAAAACATCCTGTTAGAAAGATTATTTTAGTATTATTGACTTTAATAATGCCACTTACTTTTTATACAGGCTGGAATAATTATGTCAATAATTTAGGAGTTGTTAGACAGTTTGATTTAAAAAATATTGATTATAACAAACTAGAAGATTACCAAATAGAAACGTATGAAAATTTTATGAGTGCAACAACTAAAGAAAGTATAATATCTTCGCCACTAAAAGTAAGCTATTTAGTATTTACAGTGTCAATATTTATTTTTCTTTGCTTGTTATGTTACTGGTTTAGAAATATTTATAGTCCGGGTAAAATAATAAATCTAAATGTAACTTTGACTTTCGGAGCAATTGGTTATGCACTAGTGATGTTATTTTTATATGTCTTTGCTTTTGGAAAAGTTGAAGGTCCAACATTATCTTCTTTTAATAGATATATGCCAACATTTATTTTAATATCATTAATAACTATATTTATTTTAATAAATTGTATTATTGATAAATTTGATACAAAGAAATATTTTGTTGTATTTGGAATAGTTTTAGTATTTTTATTAATAATTCAAAACAAAGAAAATTATTTAAAACTAATTCCTGCTTTACGTACTAGTGAAAAAACATTATATGAAAAATGTTCACAGGATTTGCTTGTAAATGAAGTATCTGGCAAGAAGATATTTATAGTTGCCCAAGATAGTGAAGGGGATTTTCAATTTAGAATAAAATACTATGTTGGAAACATAGAAACTAATTTAAATAATTATGATTGGGAAAATAATAAAAAATATTATGAAACAATTAAAGAATATGTTAGCAATTACGATTATCTTTATTTAGCACAAATTAATGATGAATTTGAAAATACTTTTGGACAATATTTTGATAAAGTTAAATTATATGGTTTATATGAAATAAATAATGAAAAATTTACATTAATAAAATAATTATTAATATTTTCTAATGATAAGCAAGATATATGTAAAAAAATAAACACTCTAGAAATTATTTGTCATAAAATTTAAAAAAATATTTATTTTATTTTAAAAAAATGGTATTCTATTATTAAGAATAATAGAGGTGGATTATGAATAATCAAAATTTAAATAATAATGAAAGTAATAATTCTATAAATAACAGTAATAATGGAAATAATACATTTAACAATTTTAATAATATAGAGGTTTTGGGTGAAGATTTGACTTCACAAAATCAAAATAATCAAATTGATTATAATAGTTTTATAAAACCTCCAGAACAAAAAAAACAAGATCCAAATGAATTATTAAATGCTGTTCCTAACCCTGATATGATGATATCAAGTCCTACAACAAATATGATTTCTTCAGATGATTTAATGGAAGATTTTGTTGGTAAAAATTATGAGAAAATTTCAAAAAGAAAATATAATTTTGCAGCATTTTTCTTTAATATTTTTTATCTAATGTATAGAAAAATGTATTTAGAAGGTATAGTTTTATTTATTTTAATGATAGGGTTACAATTATTATTAATTGCTATACCATTTGTTCCAGCATTGATTGATTTAATTATTAATTTATTATTATTATTTATGGTTAATAAAATATATGTAAAAAAAGCTAAGAAAAAGATAGAAAAAATAATAAATAAAAATAAAAATAAATCAATTAGTGATTTAAGAAATATATGCAAAAAAGCTGGTGGAACTAATTTAATTTTAACAATTATTTTGTCTATAGTATTAATACTACTAACTAGTGTAATGCTAGTATTTGTATTACCAGCTAAAATAATAAAATTAATGTTTGGAAATTTAAATTTTGATTTTTCGATTTCTGGTAATTCAAGTATTAATGAAAATATTGATTATGAAGATAATGATAATAGCGATAATAATGAAGATAATAAATATCATGGTGAATTAAATTATAAAGAAAGTATTGTTCTTAATGATAAGATAAATATGGGTTATTTGCTAATATTTAAACCAGATGGCTTAAATAGTGATTATTTATATAGTTATTCATACCAAACTGATGCATCTAATCCAAATAGTAATTGTTCATTTACTCTAGGGGTTGTAAATAACTATGATAAATCAAAAGAACTAATTGATGAAATAGCACAGTACAATGAGTTAGAAAATAGTGCTATAACATATGTTACGAATAAAAATTTAATATTTGATTCTGTTACAGTTAGTCATGATTTAAAAGAAGTTTATTATAATTCTATAAATAATAAAGATGAAGTATATTTATTAACTTATGAAATATCTTCTTCTGCAGATCAATCAATTTGTAATGCTTTTTATAAAGGTATAATGGATTCGATAGAATTTAAATAATTGGAGTTGGAAAGAAAAATAATAAAGGACAGATTAGAAAAGCATTTAATATGCTTTTTTTTACTTAAAAAATTCAAAAGACAGGTATGAATTATAAGAGATTATGCGAACACTGCGTATTTATTTATGAAATATTGAAAAATATATATATTTATTATTGACACACGAACAAATGTATTGTATTATGTATTTGTAATAGAAATTTAAATTTTTATTTTAATTACAAATATAATTAATGGAAGGGGAGTTTTAAATGAAAAATGAAATAGTTATATTTGAAAATCAAAGTGTCAAATTAGAAGTAAATATGAAAGACGAAACGGTATGGTTATCACAGCAACAAATGGCCGAATTATTTGGAAGAGATATTGCTGTTATATCTAGACATATAAGAAATATTTTTAAAGAAGAATTAGAGGAAAAAAGCAATTTGCAAAAAATGCAAATTCCTAATTCAGATAAGCCAGTTAATTTTTACAGTTTAGATGTAATAATTAGTTTAGGATATAGAGTTAAGTCCCAAAATGGTATTATATTTAGAAAATGGGCAACAAGTGTATTAAAAGATTATATGCTAAAAGGTTATGCGGTTAATCAAAAAAGATTAGAGTATCTTGAAAAAACAATAAAGTTAATTGATATTGCGGGAAGAATTGATCAAAAATTAAATGGCGATGAAGCTCAAGAAATAATAAGGGTTATCAACAACTATTCAAATGCCTTAAATTTATTAGATGATTATGATCATAAAACAGTCTCCAAGCCAAAAGGCACTAAAGCTTCTAATAAAATTAAATATGAAGATTGTCTAAATATAATTAATAAATTGAAATTTAATAGTGATAGTAATTTATTTGCTTTGGAAAGAGATAAAGGGTTAGAATCAATAATTGGAAATATTTATCAGTCATTTAATGGAACTGATCTATATCCTAGTATAGAAGAAAAGGCAGCTAACTTTTTATATTTAATTATAAAAAATCATACATTTATTGATGGCAACAAAAGAATTGCTGCAACTTTATTTATATATTTTTTGAAATTTTATAATATTTTATATAAAAATGGTAGACAAATTATTGACAATAATACATTGGTAGCAATTACATTATTAATAGCACAGTCTAATCCAAAAGAAAAAGAAATATTGATAGATTTAGTAATGAATTTTTTAAATGAATAAATTAAGTAGTAAAAATATTATTGGAAATTGTAAATATTTTGTAGACGAATATGTAAAGTTTTGATTGATTTTATATAAAAAATATAATATAATTAATTAGAAGTTCATTCTTGGTTATGAAGAACCTTGATTCATTACGAGGATTGAACCAATTGAGATTTAAGGAGGAAATGAAATGACAAAAGAAGAAAAAGCAAAAATCATTAAAGAATTTGCTAAAAATGAAAAAGATTGTGGAAGTACTGAAGTACAAATTGCAATTTTAACAAAAGAAATTAATGATTTAACTGAACATTTAAAAGTTCATATTCATGATTATCATTCTAAAAGAGGTTTATTAATGAAAGTTGGACGTAGAAGAAAACTTTTAGATTATCTTAAAAAGAATGATGTTGTTGCATATAGAAATATAATTGCAAAATTAAATATTAGAAAATAATAAAAAAGGCACTTTAGGGGCCTTTTTTTGTTAAAATAAAGGAGAGTTGTAATGAAGAAAGTATATGAAATGGATTTTCTTGGTAGAAAATTAACTGTGGAAACAAAAGAACTTGCAAAACAAGCTAATGGTTCTGTATTAGTAAGATATGGAGATACTGTAGTTTTATCTGTATGTGTTATGGGAAAAAATACAATAACTTCTGATTTCTTTCCATTAACAGTTTTATATCAAGAAAAATTATATTCAGTTGGAAAAATTCCAGGTGGATTTATTAAAAGAGAAAGTAGACCTACTGATGAGGCAACACTTGCTGCAAGAATTATTGACAGACCTATTAGACCAATGTTTGATGAAAGACTAAGAAATGAAATTCAAGTAGTAAACACTGTGTTATCTGTTGATCAAGATAATTCACCAGTTATGGCAGCATTATTTGGATCATCTTTATGTTTAGGTATTTCTAATATTCCTTTTGATGGACCAGTTTCTGGTGTTGTTGTTGGTAAAATAGGTAAAGAATTTATCATTAATCCAACTGTTGAAGAAATGGAAGAAAGTACATTAAATTTAACTGTAGCAGGAACAAAAGATGCAATTTGTATGGTTGAAGCTGGAGCACAACAGTTGAGTGAAAAAGACATGTTAGAAGCAATAATGTTTGGTCATGAACATATTAAAAAATTGTGTGAATTCCAACAACAAATTATTGATGAAATTGGAAATGCTAAAGTTGAATTACCATTAGCAGAAATTGATGAAGAAGTTGAAAGTGCAGTTAGAAACTATGCTACTAAAGATATGTTAGCTGCAATTCAAATTAAAGATAAATTAGAGAAATATGCTGCAATAGATGAAGTAAAAGAAAGAACTATTGAAAACTTTACTGAAATTTATGCTGATGATGAAGAAATAGAATTAAAATTAAAAGATGTTAAAAAAGTTGTTGATTTAATTGAAGGAGAAGAAGTAAGAAGATTAATTACTGAAAAGAAAATTAGACCAGATGGCAGAAAAATGGATGAAATTAGACCACTTAGTGGCTATATTGATTTACTTCCTAGAACACATGGTTCAGCGGTATTTACCCGTGGTGAAACGCAAAGTTTAGCAACAACTACTTTAGGGGCCTTAGGAGAACATCAAGTACTTGATGGGCTTGGAATAGAAGATATGAAACGTTTTATGTTACATTACAATTTCCCACAATTTTCTGTTGGTGAAACAGGACGTTATGGCGCTCCAGGAAGAAGAGAAATTGGTCATGGTGCTTTAGGAGAAAGAGCTCTTGCTCAAGTAATGCCTAGTGAAGAAGAATTCCCTTATACTGTAAGAGTTGTATCTGAAATTTTAGAAAGTAATGGTTCAAGTAGCCAAGCTACTATATGTGCTGGATGTTTATCATTAATGGCAGCTGGTGTTCCAATTAAAGCTCCAGTTGCAGGAATAGCTATGGGTTTAATAACTTCAAATACAAGTAAAAAATATACAATTTTAACTGATATTCAAGGACTTGAAGACCATATGGGAGATATGGACTTTAAAGTTGCAGGAACTCGTAAAGGTGTTACGGCTTTACAAATGGATATTAAAATAAAAGGTGTGACTAAAGAAATATTAAAAGAAGCTTTAGCTCAAGCTAAAAAAGCTCGTATGGAAATTCTAGACTTTATGGAAAGTATTATTAAAGAACCTAGAGAAGAATTAAGTCCTTATGCACCAAAAGTTGAAATGTTCTATATTAAACCAGAAAAAATCAAAGATGTTATTGGTCGTGGTGGCGAAATGATAACTAATATTATTTTAGAAGCTAGTAATGTTAAGGCAGTTACTGATAAAGACGCTGTTAAAGTAGATCTTGATGATGATGGTAAAGTAACAATTTATCATAATAATGCTTCAGTTATTGCCAAAACACGTGAAATGATTGAAAGCGTTGTTAAGGAAGTTGAAGAAGGAGCAATTTATACTGGCAAAGTAGTTAAAGTTGAAGATTTTGGATGTTTTGTAGAATTATGGCCTGGATGTGAAGGATTATGTCATGTTTCACAATTAGCTCATGAAAGAATAGATAAGCCTAGTGATTTATTTAAAGTAGGGGATGAAATAAGAGTTAAAGCTTTAGGATTTGATAATAGAGGTAGATTAAATCTATCTCGTAAGGATACTTTACCTATACCTGCTGGTAAAGATAAAAAAGAAGAAAAAAAGAAATTAAAAAAAGGTAAAAAAGATGAATAAACCACAAGCAGGAGAAAAATATAAACATTTTAAAGGTATGATTGTTGAAATCATAGCTCTTGGAAAAAATAGTGAAAGTTTAGAAGATGTGGTTGTTTATAAACATAATGGCGAAATATGGATTCGCCCATTAAATATGTTTTTATCAAAAGTAGATAAAGAAAAATATCCTGATATAAAACAGGAATATCGTTTTGAAAAAATAGAAAATGGCATTTAATTGCCATTTTTTTGTATAAAAAAATATAACTAAAATGTTATATTTTTATCTAAAATAGAATAAAACAAATAATCCAAGGAGAATACAATATATTGAAAATTTCCATAATTTACCTTTTTTTACCCAATCTGATAACCATTGATATGAAAAATATGTAACAATCATCGCCGCTATCATTCCTAATGTATATGGTATTAATAAATCACCAACATTTGGAGTACTTATTAAATCTTTAACACCTAGTAACATAGATGCAATACTAACTGGAAAATATAATATAAAAGTATATTTTAAAGCTGCATCTCTTTTCAAATTACAAAGTAAACATGCAACTAAAACAGTTCCACTACGACTTATTCCAGGAGTTAGTGCAATAACTTGTAATAAACCAATAATTATGGCATCTTTATAAGTTATATCATTATCATCTTTATTGCCTTTAATGTTTTTTACAATAAATAATGCTAAAGCAGTAATTAAAAAACATATTCCTAATATCCATGTTCTTGTCAAAGTATTTTCTATTAAATCTTTTAAAAATATTCCAGCAATACCAACTGGTATAGTACTAATAACTACTAACATACAATATTTAAATTCATTATGATATTTTTTTCTATCTTTTTTATTAAATAAATAGTTAAAAAAGCCTTTAATTAATTTAATAATATCTTTATAAAAGATAGCAAAAATAGCAATGAATGAACCAAAATTAACTACTATTTCAAAGTTTAAATCATTTAATAGATTAGTGTTAAATAATTGTTTTATTAAATAAAGATGACCACTTGATGAAATAGGTAAAGGTTCTGTTAGTCCTTGTAAAATTCCTAAAAAAATATAAATTAAATAATTCATGATATCACCTTACATTTAATTATATACTAAATTTTTAAAATAAGAAATAAAATATTAATAGGTGATATAATTTTATGAAATTAATATTACTATTAATAGGTATATTTTTTTGTAGTATTTCAATATTTTTTTCAATAATTTATTTAAATTTATTAACAATAGGGTATAGTTTTTTTGAATATGTTAAATTTATTAATACAAGGTTAGAATGTTTGTTGTTTTATGTTGGGGTATTGTTTATATTAATTTCATTAGAAAGGAAAATAAAAAATGAATTTTTATTACGAAATAAAACTAAATTTTAACGACAGTGATTTATTCAAATTTTATGAATGGAGTAAAAATGATAAATTAGACTTAATAAAAAAAATACCTTTAATTAAAGTAAAAACATCTTTATTTAAAGAAATATGTTTAAATAATTTTAAAATTAGCGAAGAAATTTTTAACTATATTTCAGGAAGAACTATTTGTAAAGATAATATTAAGATAGATAATGCTTGTATATTTTGTGATACCAAAAATTGTATAGCAATAGAGTTTAATAAAAATAGAGAAAGTATCTCAAGAAGTAGTCTGTTATTAGAAGATGAAAATAACATTTGTGAAATAGCATATTCACTAAAATATAAAGATATTGAAATAGAAAAGTTAAATGAAATAGAATGTACTCATGAATTTCGTCAAGAAACAAAGATTAAAAATACAATTATAAAAGAAATATTAGAATTATATAAAAATAAAGATGTAAATAAATTAAAATATTTGTACTATGAATGGTTTAATGAAAATGAGATTAATCTGGATATAATTGTAAAAAATATGTTAAAAGATATCAAAAAAGAATTTAAAAGTATACATTATGAAATATATAATATAATAAAGATGTCTTATAAATATAGTGTATAAAAAATAAATTATTAAACATAATAGTAACAAAGGAGATATATATTATGAAAAAAATGCAAAAAATTATTGTAACAGTTTTATCTTTATTTTTAATAGTAGGGTGTGCTTGTAGTATGAACAAAGCAAAAGATGCAGTTAAAAATTATCTAGATAATTATAAAAATTTAGATGAAAATGTAACTACCCAACTTGATGAATTAGTAGCAAAAGAAGATTTAACAGATTCAGAAAAAGAAACATATAAAGAAGTTTTAAAAAGACAATATAAGGATATGAAATATGAAATAACTGATGAAGTTTATGATGGTGATAACGCTACAGTGACAGCTAAAATAACTGTATATGATTATTATAAAGTTCAACAAGAAGTTGCTGATTATTTAAAAGATAATCGTGATAAATTCTATAAAGATGGAACATATGATGAAACAGCTTATATTGATTATAAATTAGATACAATGAAAAAATATGATAAAACAGTTACATACTCAATTGAGTTTAAGGTAAAAAAAGAAAATAATAAATGGCAAATTGAAGATTTATCTGATACTGATGTAGAAAAGATTCATGGAATATATGATTATTCAAATGATTAAAAGGAACTAAAGTTCTTTTTTTTATAATTGAATAAATAATTAATAAATGATAGAATAATATTTCATAAGAGGTATTTTATGGATAAAAGTAATATAATAAAATTAGTAAAAAAGCATACTTATATATATACAGATGAAATGTACTTAAGTAAATTAGAAAAAAGATTAGATGAATTTTTAGAAAAAGGATTATTAAATGAAAAAGAATTATTGATAGCAGCTAGATTTTTATTTGAAAGAGGTAAATATCAAAAATCATTTATTCAATTTAGTAAATTAGTAAAAAGCGAGCAATATATTTCATCAGCATATTATGGAATGTATAAATGTTATTTAATGTTAAATGATTATGAAACAGCTTATAATTATTTTTTAGCATATTTAAAAATTAAAAATAATGAAAATTTGAATAATGGTTCAGAAATTATAATTAGTGCTTTTAAAACTATTTTAAATGATAATTTTGAATATAAAATTAATTGCACAGAAAACTATCTGATGTTTAAATTAATAGATGAAGATTTAAAATTAAAGTATAAAGATTTAGTTGATGCATATAATTTAAAACAATATCAAAAATGTCTTTTGTTAGCTGATGAATGTGAAAGAATATGTCGAGGAAAAGATATAAAGTTAGAATTTTTGACTTTCAAACATTTATTAAAAAAAGTAAATGAACATTCAATGTTACAAAGAGAACAAAATTCACAAAAAATTTATATCCAACTAAATAATGCTATTACCAATCATGAATATGATGAATGTGTAGATTTAATAAATATGATACCAAAAATTAATCTTGATAATAAAATTGTTTATAATGCTATTTACACATTAATTAAAAATAATTATATTGAAGAATCTCAAAATATTCTGGTTAGATTTATTATTAATAATAAAAATAAAATTAAGATAAATATTTTACAAAATGCTATAAAAAATCAAACAGATTATAATAATTTATCAGAAATTGAAAAAGAAAATTTTAATGATTCAATAAATATTGGGCATGATTATTATGTAAATAAAGATTTAGAAAAAGCATATTATACTTATAAACAGGGAGAATATTTAACAAACCAAAATATATTTTTATATTATATAGGTAAAATATTATTTAAATTAGGAAAATATAATGAGGCTGAAGAATATTTAAAAAGATATATTAAAGTTGGTTCGGATAAAATAACAAAAGCTTATTTATATTTAGCACATATTTATAAAATAAATAAAGATTATAAAAAAGCAACATATTGTGCTAAAAAAGTTGATGAACTAAATAAAATATTTTTATCTGACTTTCAAATGCATTGTATATATGATAAAAAAGATAAAAAAATAGATTCTTTAAAATTATCTTTACAAAAAAAAGCTGACATTAAATAAAAAGGAAAAGGACTAAAAAAGTCCTTTTTTTCATATCATTTTATAGGTGATGATATGAAAAAAATACTAACTGTATTAACAGTATTGTTTTTATTTGTTCCAATTAAAATAAATGCAATAAGTGCATCTAGTGCTATAGTAATGGATGCAGATTCTAATAGAGTATTATGGGGAAAAAATATTAATGATCAACGTTTAATTGCTAGTATTACCAAAATTATGACATGTATAGTTACAATAGAAAATTCTAATTTAAAAGATATAGTAACAGTAGATGAGAATGTATTAAAAGCCTATGGAAGTGCTATATATATAGAAATAGGAGAAGAAATATCTTTAAAAGATTTATTATATGGATTAATGCTTAGAAGTGGTAATGATGCAGCCTTAGTAATTCAAACATATTTTTCTGATAAAAATTTAAATTTAGTTGAACTTATGAATAATAAAGCAAAAGAATTAAATATGAAAAATACTATATTTTATAATCCTCATGGCTTAGAAGAAAATGATGGTAAAGCTAATATGTCAACTGCTTATGACATGGCTATATTAATGAGTTATGCAATAAAAAATAAAGATTTTTCAAATATAGTTAGTACTAAATCATATACTGCTAAAACAAATAAAAAAACTTATACATGGAAAAATAAAAATAAATTATTATTTAATTATGAATTTTGTAATGGTGGAAAAACAGGGTTTACAAAATTAGCTAAAAGAACACTTGTTACAACAGCAACTAAAGATAATAAAAATTTAGTAATTGTTACATTAAATGATTCAAATGATTTTGAAGATCATAAAAATCTTTATGAAGAGTATTTTAAAAAATATGAACTTGTAAAATTAATTGATAAGAATAAATTTAAAATTTATAATGAGAGTTATTATAAAGGTGTAAAATTTTATGTCAAAAAAGATTATCAAATGCTTGTTACCCAAAATGAAAAAAACAATCTTAGATTAAATATTATTTTAGAAAAAAATGATGATTTCAAAGATGATCAAGTAATTGGAAAAGCCCAAATCTTATTAAATAATCAAACAATTTATGAAGAAGACATTTATATTGTTCGAAAAAGTAGTATGAAAAAAACAAGTTTTTGGAGTAAAATTAAAAATTTATTCAATTAGAAATTGACTCTTTAGTTATAAGTGTTAAAATATTCTTCATAGGTGATTAATATGAAGGAACTTTGTATATATAAAGAGATTATAAAGTATTATTTTTTATCATATAAAGAAATATATGAGAGTTTATTTGTCATGTATGTTAATTGTTTTAAAATAAAAAATAAGTTTAAAAATATTGAAATGGAAAATAAATTAAAAAATAGTATTCAAAGTTATTTAAATAATGTTTATAAAGAACTTGAGATTTTAAGTTTTATTTTAAAAAATGAAAAAAAATTATATGCATCAGATATTTATCATATCTTAGATGAAATAGATAAAAATTTTGAAGAAAGATTTAAATTTTATGAAGATTTACATGAAAACTTACAAACCGCGTTTGATATGGAACTAGATTATAAATTCTATATTCCTAGAAAACGTTATAAAGATTTAACAAAAAAAGATATCGAAAATTATAAAAGTTATGTTATGGGATTTAATGAAACTAGAGTAAAAGAATTTTTAGAAGATGAAGGAGTAATATCAGAAGAAAAATTTGATGAAGTATATAAAAGTGCCAAAAAATTAGGTGGCAATGTTAACAAAAATTTAGAGTTATTTGGAATATATTCTAACAAAATAGTGTTGCCCACAATAAAAGATTCTTTATCAACATTAGTAAATATTCATGAAATTACCCATTTTGCATTAATTAAAAATAAGGAAAAACTTTCCTTGGATGATTCAATTGCATATTGTGATGATATTCCGATATTTTATGAATTATTATTTAAGCAATATAATGATTTTATTGATATAGATATTCATACGACACCACTAGCTTTAGAATTATTAAAATCTTATGATGATGAACCTTTTGAAGAACAAATAAATAAATTAAAGAAGATAAAATAGACATTTATTTTATCTTTTTTCATACCTTTTAATAAGGAGTTGAATACATGGTTGCATTAATATGGGCTTTTCTTATATTAGTTGGTCTTAGTTTTTGTTTAATAACAGGCAATGTTATATCGTTAAATGATACGATTTTAACAAGTGCTAATTCAGGTCTTAAAATGATGATGGATTTACTACCAATAATTGTTTTATGGACAGGGATAATGAAAATTGCTGAAGATTCTGGAATGTTAAATAAAATTTCAAAATTGCTATATCCATTATTATCAAAGTTATTTCCTAGTGTTCCAAAAGACAATCCTTCTTTAGGATACATAGCATCTAATATTGCAGCTAATGCTATGGGATTAGGAAGTGCTGCAACACCCTTTGGATTAAAAGCAATGAATGAACTACAAAAGTTAAATTCCAAAAAAGATACCGCAACTGAACCAATGATAACGTTTTTAATCCTTAATACCTCTGGGGTAACAATAGTGCCAACAACAACTATTGCTTTAAGACTTATGCACGGTTCAGTAAATCCAGAAAGTATTATTATTACATCATTAATTGCAACCTTTTTTTCATCACTTGCTGGATTATTACTTGACTATTTTATAAGGAGAAAAAACAATGGCATCTAAATTAATTATTCCAATATTTATTTTATTTATTATTTTTTATGGTATTTTAAAAAAAATAGATATTTATGAATCTTTTTTAAATGGAGCTAAAGAAGGTTTAATTACTTGTTTTAATATTTTTCCATCTATTCTAGCAATGGTTTTTGCTGTAAACATATTTTTAAATAGTAATTTTTTATCAACAGCATTTTCCTTTTTAACACCAATTCTTTCAAAATTTAATTTACCTCTTGATATTATTCCAATGGCTTTATTAAGACCAATATCAGGTACAGCATCTTTATCTATTATGAATGACATATTTTCTAAATTTGGTCCAGATTCTTTTGTTGGGCTTTTAGCATCAACTATACAAGGAAGTACAGACACAACTATATATGTTTTAGCACTTTATTTTAGTAGTGTAAAAATAACAAAAATTAGACATGCATTATTTAACGGTTTATTTGCTGATTTAATTGGTATTATTGCAAGTTTTATTGTTGTTGGATTGCTATTTTAAATGATTTTTGATATACTACGAGGCAAAGAGGGAATATGTATGGAAAGATTACAAAAAGTAATTGCTAGTAGTGGACTAACTTCACGTAGAAAAGCAGAGGAATTAATAAAACAAGGAAAAGTAACAGTAAATGGAATTGTTGTAAAAGAACTTGGTACTAAAGTTTCTTATGAAGATGATATTATTGTTGATAAAATATTATTAAAAAAAGAAACAAATAAAGAATACTATTTATTAAATAAACCAAGTGGAATTATTAGTAGCGTAAGTGATGATAAAAATAGAAAAACAGTTGTTGATTTAATTGATACAGATTCTAGAATTTATCCCATCGGAAGGCTTGATTATGATACAACTGGTTTAATTCTTTTAACAAATGATGGCAAATTAACAAATATTTTATCTCATCCTAGTAATAATATTGAAAAAACTTATATTGCCAAGATTGAAGGAATACTTTCTAAAGAAAATATTGATGCTTTAAAAAAAGGTGTCATGGTTGATGGTAAAAAATGTAAACCAGTAAGATTTAAAGTAAGAAAAAAAGATTTAGAAAAAAATACTTCACTAGTTGAAATTACTATTGTTGAAGGAAGAAATCATATTGTTAAGAAATTATTTCATGAGCTTAAACATGAAGTGATTAAATTAAAAAGAGAATCATATGCTTTTTTAAATCTTGGCAACTTAAAATCTGGCGAATATAGAATGCTTTCAATTAAAGAAGTAAAAAAACTGTATAGTTTAAAATAAAGTAAATGTAAATTGTGTCAATATGAATTCTATTTACTAAAATTATATTTAATGTTATAATCCTGACTTTGACAGTTTTGAAAAAGCAAAAAGACTCGAACCCTTT
>JAEDGC010000127.1 GCA_016297695.1 Bacilli bacterium | reverse complement strand
AGAGAAGAACATAAAGAGGAAATAAATAAATATCAAAGTAAATATAGAGAAGAAAATTCCGAAAAAATATCTAAAACACAGAATAAATGGTATAAAGAAAATAAAGATTATCATAAAAAATATAGAGAAGAAAATAAAGAAGAGATAAATGAATATCAAAAAAAATATAGAGAAGAAAATAAAGATTATTATAATGAATATCAAAAAAAATACAATAAAGAAAATCCTCAAAACACATTTAATAATAGTAGTAAAAGACGAAAAAAAGAAAATACTCAAGGTAATGGTATAACTAAAGAACAATGGTTTGAAATGATGGAATTTTTTCAATGGACTTGTGCTTATAGTGGAGAATATTTAGGTGGAGATAATAAAAGAAGAACTTTAGACCACATTGTAGCTTTAGATAATGGTGGAGAACATGAAATTTGGAATTGTGTACCTATGTCAAAATCATATAATAGTAAAAAACATACATCAGATATGCTAGAGTGGTATTTACAACAAGAATATTTTGATATAGATAGATTGACTAAGATATACGAATGGAGAATATATGCTTATTGGAAATGGAAAGAATAAATTTTAAAATAGAGAGGGGAATAAAAATGATGGATGATAAAAAAATAAAAATAGAAAAAGTTGAAAAAGGATATAGAGAGTTAGATAGTTATGAAAGTTATAAAATGAATGGTAATCAAGGTACAAGACATTTAGTAGAGCCTAACGGGTTTAAAAAGAAAGTAATTGCTATGATAAATCAATCTAAAAAAGAAGATAAATATTTATATCATGCTTTAAAGATAATGTTTAGTATTGCACATGTTAAATCGCATGAAGATTGGCTACTGAGAAATATAGAGAGTTCATCTAATATATATAGGACTTATAATAATGTACAAAAGAGTGTAGAAAGAAATGCTTTAGAAATATTATATACAAAAGATAAAATAAAAAATTTAACATTAAAGGTAAATAAGCATGAGAGTAAAGATAGTAGACTTTGGAAATTGGTTTTAGAATTACAATATAATGAATTAACAATAATAACCGATGTATCATATAATAAAATGGCAAAATATATAGACTTAGAAGATAATTTAGAAGAAACTGATTTTGAGGGAGCAACAACTATGTTAGGTGCAAAGCATTTAAATAAACAACAGTATTTTAATAATCCGTTAAAAGAAAGTTTTAATATACTTGATAATGTAGGACAAGAACTAGTAAGATATAGAATGAAAATGGAAAAAGAGGATGAATAAAAAAGAGGGAGTTTATCTCCCTCAGTAAATGACAAGGAGAGTAAGGTTATGATAAATAATATAAAATATAACAAAGGGGGATATAGTATGAATTTAGAAAGTTGTAAATTGGTATTTGTAGTTAGTCCTAGTGATGATAGTGAACAAGAAAAAACTGTTAAAGAAATTATAAATCAATTAATTAAAGATGATAAAAAGAATGATAGAGATAATTTAATATATATTAATTCATTAAACACTTTTGGGTGGATGAATAATGTATTAGGTAAAGATGATTTAATAAATTGTAATTTAAAATTATTAACAAAATGCGATGAAATATATATTTTACCTAACTATGAACTTGATGAACTATGTAATCAATGCATAGGAATTAGTAAATTACTTGATATTCCTATTACCTATTTATAAAGCTAGATTTTTTTCTAGCTTTTTTACTTAGAATAACTTGACATTTTATAAAAAATAATGTATAATATAATTAAACGTAGGGGGGTGATTAATTGGAGATAACAATAAATATAGATGATTTTATATTAAAATATGAATATATAATAGACAAGGTTATATGGAGTAGCTTTAGTAAGGTTACTAATGAGTATAATATATATGATGAATTAATGCAAGAAGGAAGATTTGCTTTACTTAAAGCTAAAGACACATATATTGATGGTCTGCAGTCATTTTCTTCATATGCTTATAGATGTGTATTTAATGCAATATCAACTTATATAAAGGTATTTAATAATATAAGAGATAATAAAAATACATCATTAAATGATTTAGTTAAAATAGAAGATAATCAAGAAATAACATATGAAGATATTATTTATACTTATGATGATTTAAGTAAAATAGATAGTAATTATAATGATATATTAAAATTTATTTCTACAAAAGATATTATTACCAAAAGAATTGCATTTTATACACTTAAAGGTTATAATCAACGGGAGATAGGTGAAATTTTAGGAATGAAGGAAAGGAATATAAATACAAGAGTTTATAAACTAAGAAATGAAATTGCTAAAGAGTTTAATATTAATCTTAAGTATAATAAAACAAATGGAAAGGTTATTGCTATGGGAGATAATTATATTGGAGAGTTTAAAGATTTAAATGAAGCTAGTAAAGAATTAGGAATTGATAAAGCTAGTATA
>JAEDGC010000126.1 GCA_016297695.1 Bacilli bacterium | reverse complement strand
ATTTTTTTGCTAAATTCCATAACTATATTTCTCCTTGACAAATTACTATTTATCTTTCTCTTACACTTACAATTATACCACATAAATTCCCTTCATTTAGTATGCAATATTCTTTTAAGAAAAGAAATTAGTCTTTATATAATATTTCTTCATTATTTGGTATATCTAATGAGTTAGTATAATTTTCAAATCTATCTACGGTATCAGTTTCCATCTTTTCAGTTACTCTTACATAGATATTATAAGTAGTCATAATAGTTGAATGACCTAATCTTTTAGATACTGCTTTAATATCTGCACCTTGCTCAATTAATCTTGTTGCATGTGTGTCTCTAAAGTCATGAAATCTACTTGGTATTTTTAATTCATAGTTAATTACTTTATAAGCATGTCTTGGTGTTTCAGTTCCTCTAAATTGTCCATTGGGTTTTACAAATATTAATCTTGCTTCTGGTAGATTAACATCTAATTCAGCTTCTGCATCTACTATTTTAATTTCTTCTCTTTTTGTATATTCATTCAACACTTTCTTTTCATAATGTTTTAAATATTTATCTCCATAAAACTTTTTATGTTCTTCTGTTAGTTTCTTATATTCTTTTAATGCCTTAATTAATGTATCACCAATTGCAATAGTTCTTCTTGATTGTGGATTCTTACAACTACCATAAAACCATGTTTCAGTAGAATGTCCTTTTGCTATATTATATCTTTTAGGTAGTCCATCTTTATTCTTTCTTATTATGTTTTTATCGACAGTCAATGTTTTATTCTCAAAATCAATGTTATCCCAAGTCAATCCATATACTTCTGATACTCTTAATCCTGTATAGTATGCTGTTAAAAATGAATAATAGATGTATGGTAAATCTTTAAATCTATCTAATATTCTTTCTATTTCTTCTTGTGTATAAATATGAGCTGGATCACCTGTTACTACTTCATATCTCGGAATATGAACATGTTCTGCTGGATTATGATTAATAAAATTAACATCATAACAAGCATATTTTAATGCTCCTTTAATTGCTTTTAATATTCCTTTTAAATAACATTTTGAATAACTATGTTCTACATATAATTGATTAATAAAATTTTGTATAAGTTCTGAATCTATTTGAGATAACTTATACATTCCTAGTTTAGGTTTTAAATGAACCTTAATAATATTTAAATATGTAACTATAGTTGCATATTTTAAATTAAAATTACAATAATTATCAATCCAATAATCAAGATAGTCTGCAAATGACATATCTCTATTCTTATTCTTCTTACCATAATAGTAATATTCATTATAAGCTAATGCTCCTTCATGTAATGCTTCCTGTTTAGTTTTAAATCCTGACTTTGTTAGCCACTTTCTTGTTCCATCAATAGATGCTATTTCAATTCGGTATTCATATACCTTTCCACGTTTTCTTACGCTTACCATTCTTTGTACCTCTTTCCTAATTTATGGTAAACAAAAAGCCATCAAATTTTGATGACTTTTATCTAACGTGTTGTCCACGAATAATATACTAAATTTTCATATAAATTATGCATTTTTGTCCACAATCTTAAATTTACGTGGACAAAATGTGGACAAATAGCCATTTTTGAGAGTTTTTTACGTGGACAAAATCCTCGCAAGCCCAATACTCACCGCTACTTACCACAACATTGTTTATATTTTTTCCCTGAGCCACATGGACAAGGATCATTTCTACCAATAGTAGTATTTTTCTTTATTGGCTTTGCTTTTACCTTTTCTTTGCTATCATTAGTTCTAATATTCTTATTTTCTACTCTTTCCAAATTTTGTCTAATTTCTGCTTTTAACAAATAAGTAGTAATTTCTTTATTAGTATCTTTAAGCATATTATCAAATAAATCAAATCCTTCTAATGCATAAGCTTGTAATGGGTTAGTTTGAGCATAACCTCTAAGACCGATACCTTCTTTTAAATGTTCCATATTATCAAGTTGATTCATCCAATTTTTATCTAAAACTCTTAATGAAATAGCTTTTTCAAAATCATCTTGAATATCTAAAGGAACATCCTTTAATTTATCATTATAATCATTAACAACTACATCATATATAGAATCCTGAATTTCAGGAATATTTTTATTTTCAAGTTCACTTTCAACCAACTTTTTAGTTTTAAGTAAATTAGCATTAAAATATTCACATATATTTACTATATCGTTATGAGTAATATCATCTTCTGGTGGAAAATGATTATTTATCTGATCAATAACAAACTCTTTAAATATAGTTAAAATTCTATCTTTAATATTCTCATTATCTAAAATTTCATTTCTTCTTTCATAAATAATTGCTCTTTGCTTACTAATTACATTATCATAATCAAGCAAAGCCTTACGCCTATCATAGTTAAATCCTTCAACTCTTTTTTGACTAGCCTCTATATTTTTAC
>JAEDGC010000048.1 GCA_016297695.1 Bacilli bacterium | reverse complement strand
ATGCGAAATTAAGACTATAAGATTTGATTAAATCTCTCTGATAAATTCATTATATCAAATAACTGATTTTTTTCAATATGTTCTGTTAAAAATAATAGAAATATTACTTTAAATATGATTTTACTAATTTTTCATAAACTATATATAAGTTTTGTCTTGGTCTACTACAAGCCACGTAGAGTTTGTTTTTTGTTGAAGGAGCTAGTGTATTAAGACTATTATTTTTATATAATTGATAAGTGTTTTCATTTAAAATGACACAAACATCATCATAAGTTTCTCCTTTTGAATTCCCCCAATTATCAACATTTTTAATATCATACTTTTTGCTATTTTGATAAAAAAGTTTAACGATAGTAGGATTTGTTACAATATTTTTTATTTCTTCTTCATCAGTTATTTCTTTTACTGTTGAGATATGATTAAAATATGATTCGATGTTTATATTTAATTGCACCTTAATAAATGAGCACACATCTTTTGAACACCTTTTACTTTTTAAAAAACTAGTGTAATCAAATTCTATTTCAGGTATAGAAAGTTTAAACTTATTTACATAGTTATCATAATTATTATATAAATTTTTATTTACATTACCATCTCTACTAGTGTCATATGTATGTTGATAATAATCACCAACTAAAAATATATTACAATTACACTGAATAATACTTAATAAAAAATTGAAATCATGACCCGAAAAATCTTGTATTTCATCTATATAAATGTTGTCAAAATATTTTTCTAATCTGTTCTTTATTTGAGTAATTAATACTTCATTACATAATTTTGCTAATCTGCAGTGATACATTTTTTTATTGCCTATATTCATATAATAAGCCCAATCTTTTGCTTTTGCCCATTTATTTTTTATTATATTATAGTCTATTCCTTTAACATCTAAATTCTTTTTTAAGGGTAAAAAGCAAAATCTATAAAGAAAAGAAAAATAAGTATAAATTCTTACATTTGGTGGTATTTCATTGAATTTCTTAATTATTTTATTCCTAATATTATTATAATTGTTTTCTGTATAAGTAATAATAATAGTTTTGTCATCATAATTTACTTTATTTATAATTTCTGTAGTTTTTCCCGAACCTGCAACGGCTAATACTAATTTTTTATCCATTTAAATGCATCCTCTATATATTTTGGTATTTTAAAATTATTAGTGTTCTCTTCTAATGCTTCTAGTAATCTATATGCACTTTCTGATTTGTTGTTTAACATAAATTTCAACTTATCTGATGCTTGTGTAATATTGTTATTATTTATATATTCTTGGTTATCTTTAAATAAGCATACTTCAAAGGTATATCTTGAGTTATCTGTATCAGAAAAAACATTTATATTATCATCAGAGTCATACTTAGAGTATTTATTTATAATTTTATTTTCATAGTCTTCATCATTGTCTGTAATAACCGCAACTTTTATTTTTAAACTTTGAGCAATTTCTAAATATCTTTCAAAACTTAATCCATTTACTGAAATTATATTAATGTTATCTACGCTAGGATTATTGTTAGTGTATAATTCATAAAGTTTTTCAAATAATATATATTCTGCTGCTCCTTCTACAAGAATAACTTTACTTGAAAGTATAAAATTTAATATTGTATTAGATGGACATTTTACAAAAAAGTTAGCCGTATCATCAGAAATAGAATTAAATTCTGTTGTTGAAATATTTGTTTCGTTTAGTGCTATTATCTTTTTTAAATTTAATCTAGAACATATCATACTATTATGTGTAGTAACAAACATTTGCTTTTTGTTAGATTTCATAATATCTTTTAGTATTTTTTTCATGTTAATATCACTCAAATGATTTTCTGGTTCTTCTATTAAAATCAAATCTATATTTTTTGATTGCTTTTCAATAGAACTTTTTATTTTTAACATACATTGTGTGCCAGAGCCTTTATTCCATATGTTAATACCTTGTTCGTATATAGTTAGATTGTTCTCTAATGAGTATTTGTTATGTGTAGATAATCCAAAATTAACATTTGGAACCTTATCATTCAAACTAGATAAATTATTAGTTTCAAAATCTTTTTTTAATTTCCTAAATTCATTGTTATATAAGTTTTTTAATGTACTATCAGCATAAGCAGAATATAAAGATGTTATATAATCTTTCATATAATATTCACTAGATATATTTGAACCATCTATAATTATATGACGTATAGGTTTCTTATAATTATTGTATGATTCATCAGAAAACTTTTTAAATGTACATTTATAGTATTCAAAAGGAAAGACACAATTTTCTTTACTTAGACTCTCAGATATTATTTTAAGAAAATCCTCATCAGGTGATATTTTTAAATAAATTCCATCTGTTTCTCTTTTTTCTTGATTATTATTTCCAGAAAATTCTATTATTCCTGTATCTTTTAAATATAATTCAATTATTAATTCAGGTAATTTAGTAACATCTTTATCGCTATTCATAAATTCATCGATAATTTTACAATTAAATAAATTTTCTAATCCAATAGTTTCAATCTTACTTTGGCTTCCGCTTAATACTAAATCTAATGCAAGTAATATTGAACTCTTTCCAGATTCATTATTACCAATTATCACATTAAAATCTTCGTTAAAAATTATATCTTTTTCGCCATAAAACTTTTTAAAATTAATAATTTTCATTTTTTCAATAATCATATATATCATTCCTTTATTTTTTGGTAAAACTTTCTATAATTATTATATATTTATTTTATAAAATACTCAATGCATGTATAGTAAATTTGAAATATTTATAGTATAATTTTAATAGTATTTTAAAACTTGTTGAAAGGAGAATTTAAAGTGGTTAATATAAAAGATGTAATAAATAATGTGAATATATTATCCCAAAGCTTACCAAGTCTAAATATTGATAGTATTTTTATAGAACAAAACGGAAAAACTGAAAAATATTTTTATAAAGATGAACAATTACACGAATTAAGAAGTTGCGCTAAATTATTAGTTGCTATGGCTATTGGAATAGCAATCTATAAAGGACTATCAATAGCAGGTGAACCATTAACTTTAAATACTAAAATTTTTCCAATAATTAAAAACATATCAAATATAACAAATAAAAGTAATATTGAAAAAATTAAAGAATGGACAATAAAGGATTTACTTACTCATACTGCTGGTTATGAATCACAAATGATGTCTGAAAGATTTATACAAGACATTAATAAAGATAAATTAGTAGACTATGCATTAAATTATGATATTCCATATGAAGTAGGAACTAGATTTGTATATAACAATGTTGAACCATTTATTTTATCTGTATTCTTTCAAGAAGCGTTTAATCAAAATTTAACATATTTTATTAATGAAAACATCTTTAAAAAACTTAACATTATAGATTATAAATGGGAAAACTATGGTAAATATTGTCCAGGTGCTACTGGATTATATCTTAAACATTCTGACTTTCACAAGATAGGTCAATTATTACTAAACGAAGGTAAATATGACAATAATCAAGTTATTCCAAACAGTTGGATAAAAGAAATGTGTTCTATGAAATTAGAAACACCATCTGCTTATAAACCTGAAAGAGTATTGCCTAAAATAGGAATAGGATATTTCACTTTTATATCGAGAGATGGTTATATTTTTAGAGATGGTTCTAATGGGCAATATATAATTTTAAATAAAGATAAGAATTTATTGATAACTATAATGTCAACAGAAAAAGATATGAAAAATGTTACTGAAATATTGAGAAATTTAATATAAAGGAGAAATAAAAATGAAGAATATAATTATTACAGGCGCTGCTAATGGTGTAGGAAAAGCAGTAGCAAATATTTTAAAAGAAAATAATTTAATACTTATAGATGAAGATAACAATAATTTAGAACAAGTTGCTAAAGATTTAAATGGACAATTTTATATATGTAATTTAGCAAATGAAAATGATATAAAAATTTTATTAAATGATATTAAAAATAATTATGAAAATATTGACTGTTTAATTAATTGTGCAGGAATGTGGATTTCTGGGGATATGTCAAAGTTGGAACAACCTATATTTGATGAAATGAATAGTTTAGAGAGAATCAAAAAAGTTATTGATACAAATGTATTTGGCACCATAGCAATGATAAAAAGTATTTTCCCTATAATGAAAAAACAAGGATATGGACAAATAATTAACATTAATTCACAAAGTGGAGTCATGTGCGAACCACCATTTCCAATATACAATGCAACAAAACAAAGTACTAATGCTTTTCGAAAAGCAATACAAGATGATTTAGCAAGAAATAATATAAAGATAACTGATGTGTGCCCTGGATTAATTCAAACAGACTTTTATATAAGAGCTAATAATGAGTTACCTCAGGAAATTATGGAAAACGGATTAACACCAGAAGATGTTGCTAAAACAGTTAAATATGTTTTTGAATTACCTCATGAAATAACAATACCTAGTATTGAGGTAAGGAATATAAAAAATTATTAAGGAGGATTTAAGAATGAAAGTTGAAAATATAAAGCCAGAAGGTTATGTAATGAAAGGTGTATATACACCTGCTAAAAAAATTGATTTAGGAGATTCTTATTTAATATTTGTTTCAGGTGTTCAAGCACCTCAAGGAGATTTAAATGAAGTTGCAACAGAAGATGTTGCTGAACAAACAAAATTAGTTTTTGAAGAAATTAACGATATTTTAAAACAAGCAGGAGCAACACTTGATGATGTTGTTAAAGCGGTTATTTATTTAAAAGATATTAATGATTTTGAAATAGTATCTCCAATCAGAGCAGAATATTTTAAAAATTCTATGCCTGTTTCTACCATGGTTGAAGTTAGTGGATTTGTTAGAAAAGGTTCAAAGATAGAAATAGAAGTAACAGCATTGATAGAAAAATAAAAAGTAAGACAATGTCACTGGACATTGTCTTTATCATTTTGAGGTATATATTTTTTTAGTGTACTATTTTGTAATTTTAAATATTCAATTTTAGTTCCAATTGCTCGTTCATCTTCAAAATATCCAAGATAATGAAATCGATTCTTTACTTTAATTAAGCATTCAATATTTTCTTCTAGTGCTTTAACAATATTCTCTATAATATATTCTTCTTTTTTAGGCTTTGGTTCTTGTTTTACTTCTGGAATTTTAATCTCATATCCTATAATTAAATTTCTTATATATTCAGACTGAGATAAGTTTAATTTTGAAGAATCTCTTTTTAAAATAAATTTTTCATCATCACTTAAAAATACATTAACTTTATTATTTCTTATTCTCATAATTTGAAATCTCCTTTCTAAAATTTAAGGGTATGGGAATTCCCATATTAGAATTTGTACAGGAGTACAAATTCAGTGCTTGCTAGACACGATATGTGAGTACGTACTCACATATTTTCAGTATAAATTAATTCATTTAATATGATTTCTTCAGCTGTATTTTTATAATTATTCATTAATTTTACCCATTCAAGTTGGTCTATTTCTTTATTTTTTTCAGATAGTTTTTCATCTGATTTTTTATAACTTTCCATTAAATTATTTAATAAATCTTCTGCATCTTTACTTACTGAAATAAGATGATTTGTAAGCTCATCTTTCATTAAAAGTGTAGTGTAAAGTGCTTTTTTATGTTGTTTTAAATAGTCAAGTTTTAACATTCCATATTTATTAATTGTTTCTTTTTTATTATCATTTAAAGTTAAATTTGGTAATTCATAATCACCAGTTCTTGTATATTTTAATTCCATAATTTAATCATTTCCTTTCTTATTTGGTTTGTTAGGGTTGTAAGTAACAATTCCATATTTTGTTTCAATATCTTCTTTATTTATAATTGATTTTGTTTTTATTTCAGCAGGTGATATTGGTACTATTCTTATAATTTTTTCATCTTTTTCAGGTGTAAATTCACCAATAATATTACCTGTTTCTTCATCAATTTTTTCATAAAGTTGATACATTTTTGTTTCATAAAACTCATTTAATCTATCTAAATATTCTTGTACTTGTTCATTAGAGATATTAGGGCTACCAATAATAAATTTTTCTTTACCGTTTATCTCAACAGGTACTAATACATCTAATATACCTTTATCTAAAAACTTCATTAGGTTATTTATATAACTCTTTCTAAAATTAATTTTCTCTATATGAAGTTCATTGTTTTTATCCTTTATTAGAATAACTGACTCAATAAATTTAGAGATAAATTCTTGTTTTTCATCTTTGGTTTTGCTTTCCCAATTTGTTTTAACAACATCATTTAAAGTGTCTAATCTTATCATAGTTTCTCGTTCAATATCTCTATCCGCCATTAACTGCCCAGGTGTAAAAGTTATATTATCTAGATTTAAAAGCTTTGATTTCTTTTGCTCTAAAATTTCTAATTTTTCTTCAATCAGTTTATAGTCTTCTGAAAAATCTTCCATCTCAACAATACCACTCATATATGCTTTTTTAATACGTTCTTTTTGTTTTACTAATTGTTTAATCTCTTTATCTATATCATCAGTTTTTGTTGGTTTATGGTCTGCAAGAATAGGTAAAAAATACTTTTTAACTGCCATATCATATTCAACTAAGTCATAAATAAATTGCATTAAACATTCTTCAATTTTATCTTCACGATAATTTAAGTGGCATTTCTCACAATTGTAATACATATACTTTTTCTTCTTACCACCAGAGCCTTTACATTTCATTATTCTTCCACAAGTAGGGCATTTAATCTTTTGAAAGAATAGATAAACTCTATCTCTTGTGTAAGTTCTTTGATTAACTTCTTTTTGTCTTTGACATTCTTTCCACATTGCACGAGATATTATTGGTTCTACAACATTCATATAAATAACAGGTTCTTTGTTTTCTTTCTTAGCAATTCTTTTATATTGCTCATAATCTCCCATATAGATTTTATTATCAATTATCTTTTGAATAGTCGTGTCTTTCCATTTCTTTGGATTTAATAATTTTTCTTCATTAAAGATATTTGATATTTGCTGAAAACTTTTACCTTCTAAATACATTTTAAATATTCTTTCAATAATAGGTTTTGTTGTTTCATCAACAATAGTTTTCTTATTGCCATCTTTCTTATATCCTAGTGGTGCAGGACCTGGCAGGTGGCTTGACTTAATCGCTCCATTAAGTCCAAATTTAGTTCTTTCCGATACAATTTCAATTTCTAACTGTGATAATACTGTCTTACAAAAAATCTTCCGTTAGCAGTAGAAGTATTAACATCATCTCTATCACAAACTAAATAACAATTATATTTTTCTAACTCTAATATAAGTTCTTCTAAATCACGAACTGAACGAGTAACTCTATCTAGTTTGTATGCTACAATATAATTAATTTTTCCGTCCCTCATATCTTGTAGTATCTCTTGAAATGCTGGTCTATGTTCCATATCTTTTGCAGATATTCCTGCATCTTCATAAACCTTAAATACTTCATAACCTTTAAATGCACAGAGTTGTAATAACTTTTCTTTTTGTTCTCCTAAAGAAAATCCTTCTCGTGCCTGATCCTCTGTGCTGACACGAATATAAACTTCTGCAATCATCCTTTCATTATTCATAAATTTTCCTTCTTTTCTTTTAACGAAAGGCACCAAAAAAAGGTGTCACATAACAAGACACCTTATACTTTATATTGATTATTTACATGACAAAATAAACCAATATTATGGGAGTATATAAACTCTCAATTAATTAATGCCTTGCTATGTAGTCTGATAAATCAGCAATAGGGATTTTCTTCTTTAAATTCCCAATATAAAAATGTTTTTGTTCATTGAAGAATAAATATAGTGTATCTCCAATAATTACTTTGTGTGGCTCAACATACGCTAGATTTGTATGTTCCACAATTCTTAGGTGACCCTCAATAATCTGGTAGGGTCTGTTATTAAATTTGCAAGACCAATTAATTTTGCTCCTAAGTTCATCACTCATATTGATTTTCTTTTTAATTATTTTAATCATATCACATCACACCTTTCTTTGCAATAACGCACAAAAAAATCAATCTTTTCAGATTGATTTAATCATTAACGTCACATTGGTGCGACGATTTTACCTTATGGAGCGATAGCACAGGCTATTTGAAACTCCTAATAGTAAAAGTTGATAAAAAACTAATCACTAAAATAATAATACCATAAAAAGATATTATTTCCAATACATATTATTAAAAATAGAAAAATAATGATATAATACATATATGGGGAGTGATTTTATGGCACAAAATTTAGTAGCTTCATGGCAAAAAGAAGATAGTAAGAAAATTATACTATCTGAATCGGTTTATATAAGATTAAAAGGTTTAATAAATTTAAGTGATTTTGAAAGTATAAATAATCCATTTTTAGTAGAACATGGAACATTCTTATTTGGTTATGTAGATCAAGATGGAAATGTTTATTTTGATTCTTTCAGTGAAAAAATTGGTAATAAAGCAAAAGATAGTGGACATTTTGCTCCAACTGATGAAATGGTAGATGAATATATTGGAAAACTTTTAGAACCAAAATATAATTGTTTTGCTCTTGTACATACTCATCCATATCCTGACAAAGAAGCTGGAAGATCTTATTCAAGCCCAGATGTATCTTTATATAAAAATTTAACATCTACAAAAACATTTAAGGGAAAAGAAGTATTTATATTCGGTACTTTATTAACTGCTTCTAGTAATTATGATCCTAATTATGATGATATATCATTTGTTTCATATAATCCAAATACTAATGAATGGAGTTATTACCCAAATATATATGTTAAAAATGGAGAAACTTTATCAAAGTTAGAAATAGTAGAAGATAAAATATATATTGATAATAATGGGAAACCATACAACGAAATAACTAAAACACAAAATGGAATACCTGATGAAGAATTAAAAGAAGATTCAGTAAGAAGAACACTTTTATAATAATATTAATTAAAAAGTGTAAACTAAAATCATTAATTTTATGTAAAATTGATAAAAAAATTAAAAAATATGATAAAATTGTTATAGGAGGTATTTATTATGATAAATATTAAAGGACTTGATAAAGCAGAGTTATTATTAGAATTGTATAATCATTCACATCAACAAGGAATGGGAATGCTACAACCTGCAAGAAGTTTAACAGTAGAAGATGCTCGTAAATTATTAGAGCAATCACAAAGTTTTGATTATCTTTATGGAAAGGTTATGAAAGTTAATTTATCTGGTGATGAATTTGAAGAATGGTTATATGACAGAGATAATGGTCAAGGTATGGCACAATCTGTTGTAGATGGTATGAGAAAGAAAATGGAAGAAGCACCAGCTGATTATATTAAAAAAGATGAATTTTTAGAACCAATACAAAAAAATAATTATATTGAAGATAAGCCAATTAATAATTTAATAGATCCAGAACCTATTAAAAATACTATTGATGAAACTGATATTAAAGTTGATAATACAATTGATAAATCTAAAACAAGAGTTATTGATTTAAGCGATGCATATATCGGTATTTATGAAAGTGAAAAAGGTTATAGAGTTGGTTTATTTGAAAAAAGTGTTAGATCAAGTGGTGATAGAACCATAAGACAAAGACCATCAGCACAATATTATGAAGATTTATTAAGCGATTCACAAGTAGCATTATGGCTAGATGAGAAAGAACAAGATCTTAAATGTGATTTTTCTCAACCGCTATTAAATGATCCTGAAGAAATGAAAAAATGGAATGGAATTCGTGGAACAGTTGGTTCATATGATGTTGAATATTATGGAATGCCACCAGTTTCTGGAGAAATTGATAGACATATATCATTAATTCAATTCACTAGCGTATATCCTGAAGTTCAAGGAAATGTTTCTATTGAACAAATTATAGGATCACTTGCTGATTTCTGTACTAAATTTGATTTAAATCCAAATGCTAAACAACAAATTGCAAGTGGATTAAAAGAAGTTCCACAATACTTAATTACTTCTGCTAGTAAGGGTGAATCATTACCTGTATTTATTGGTAATTTACCAACTAATGAAATTGATAGTTCTAAAATACCTGAAGATATTAATACAATAAGACATATGTAATAAACAAAGACGATAGTTTGAAATATCAACTATCGTTTTTTTTAATTTAAATAAAAAGCTAAAATTTGTGAAATTAATGTTATAATTATATTAGATGTATTTAGGAGGTTTGATTATGAGTATAAATCCTTTAGAAAATGTAGAATTAGCAAAACAAGAATTAATTAATTATGGTTTTGGAAAGCAAGAAAGTGAAAGAGTATCTCTACACTTTAAAAGTATAAATGACAAAGATTATGTTAAAGCAATAAGAGATAATAATTCGTTTTTAGAACAATTAGGATTTAGTAAAGATGAAGTAATAAGTTTTGCACAAAGTATATATAGTTTTTATGATTTAGATAAAGAATATATACAAGGAAAAATTGATGAAATAATTTCTTTAGGTGTTACAAAAGAAGAAGCTATTAATTTATGTAAAAAGACTAGAATATTTGGAACAAAAGGTTCATCAAAAGAACATATGGAAGATGTAATTTCTTTAGGTTATAGTAAAGATGAAAGTTTAAATATGTTAAAAAACGATTATGAAATGTATTTAAGTCTAGGTGTTTCAAAAAACGATTGGAATGATTTATTTAGAAAATTATCTTTAATAGGATTTGATAAAAGCGAATTATTAGAAATGATTAAAAAGCACGAAATAAATTATTCAGAACTTTTTGATTATGAAAATACCTTAAACAATGTAGAATTTGCTTCAACAACAATTAGCAAATTATTATCATCAGGAAAGAATAAAGCAGAAGCTTTGAATGAATATAATAAAATATATCGTTCTTTAATTCAAGAAGAACATCAAAGAAATTTTGAAGAATCAAGATTACCTGATAAAGGAATGTCTAGATAAATAAAAATATAAAAGACAATGGCTTATCGTTCGAAACCATTGTCTTTTTCTTTGTTCTTTTTAGTTTCATAAAATTCTTCAGCATATTCATCCATTTCATCGTTAATATGTTTAGTTGCTTTATCAATTTCTTTTTTATTAAATAACTTAAATCCTTTGAATGATTTTTCTCTCTTTCTTATAACTTCTGGATCATATTGTTGTTTAAAAAAATTAAGATTAATATTATTATAATTAAATAATCTATCAATTAAATTTTGTATAAATTCTGGAAGTTTTTTTATTATTTTATTTAAATGATAAATAAGATAATCAGTTCTTTCTTTTAAATCATTATATCTAGTTTCAGTTTGATAATTGATACTCTTTAAATGTTCATTTTCTTCTTTTAACTTTTTATTCTCATCTAATAACTGATTTTTAGATTTAATAATAATTTTATTATTAAGTTTTTTCTTTTTATCTATTTCATCATTTATATCATCTTTATCTTTATTAAGTTTAGTTATTTGCTTATTGATAGACTCTTTATTATTTTCTAGTTTAGATACATCATTTTCAAGATTGGATATTTCTTGTTTAAGACCTTTAACTCTTTCATTAAAGAGTTTTCTTTCGTATGAAGTAATGTCTCGATTTTTTCCTTTTTGTTTTTCTTTAAGTTTGGAATCTAAACCATAGGCAATATTAAATTCATCAATACATCTTTCTCTCATTTTATCTTGAATAACTACTAATGAATCTTTTGTGAAGATAGATGTTTTTCCAACTTGTCTTGATAAACCTGTTTTACAATTTTCTTTAACTGGAACTCCGACTATATGCATATGAGGAGAGTGTTCATCAAAATGTATGGTAACATTTGCTATATAAAAGTCTGGAACAATTTCTTGTATATCTTCTAATTGTTGTTCAAACACTTGTATCATTTGATATTTATATTCTAAACTTTTCTCATCCCAATATTCCATATTTCCAAG